>DASTDQ010000784.1:0-6866 GCA_035710305.1 Vicinamibacterales bacterium
AAGGTCACCAAGAGCGACCTGCTGCATTTGGCGCTCATCGCCTCCGACAACGCCGCTGCCAGGGCGCTGGCCCGCGTGTCGAGCGTGGGTCCCGACGCATTCGTCGAGCGCATGAACTCGAAGGCGGCTGAGTTGGGGCTGACGGCCACGTCCTACACGGATCCGTCGGGACTCTACGCGGCCAACGTCTCGTCCGCGTTCGACATGGCCAGGCTCATCACCTACGTGTCGGGGGACGAGCGCATCGCGGGCGTGATGCGCAAGCAGTCCTACACGATCACAACGGGACGACGTGTCATCAACATCCACTCGACCAACCAGCTCGTCATGAACGGCGATGTGGACGTGCAGGCGGGCAAGACCGGCTTCATCCGGAACTCGGGCTACTGTCTCGCGACTCTCCTCCGTCTGCCGCAGGGTGGGCCCCAGGTCGCCGTGGTCGTGCTTGGCGCCAAGTCGAACGCGGGCCGCTTCTGGGAGACGCGCCACCTCTTCAACTGGATCGCCGGGAAGGCCGGCTCGCTCATCAGCACGCCAGTCGAGGCGGCAACGCTGCCGGCCGACTAAGACTGCTTCTCTACGACGAGTAGCCTCGCTGCATCGCCACGGCGTCGAGCGGCAGCGTCGCCACGGCATCGACCACCGGCATCAGGGGACGTGACGCGTGCCGTCCATCGTACGCCTTCAGGTAGCGATGGCAGACGTCGCATCCCGAGAGACGATACTGGCCGTCGGGCGTGGCAAACGACGTGATCTGATCGCGATTGTCGTTGCCGCAGTAGGGACAGGCCAGCCCCTTCCACTTCCAACGAAGCCCGCACCGGCCGCAAATCAGCTGCCGCTCGGCCGATGGCGTGATGAAGGCAAAGTCGGGCTCGCCCCCGCACATCGCGCAGTGCGGGTGGGTCCATTGCGAGAGCTCCGGCCGTTGCTGCAGCACTTCCGCGCAACGCGACAGGAACGGCCGCATCGCCAGTCCCAGTACGCTGTCGATCGCGGACTCGTCGGTCGTGGCTCCCGGCGTCGTCGCTGCCGGGACGCCGACGGGGGCCGCACGCTGCTCGAAGGCCTTGCGGTACCAGCGCGCCGTCGCGTCCATCAGGTTCGCGTCGCGGCCGAGCGCCTGGACCTTCTGGAAGTCGGCTTCCTCGAGCGCCCCGAAGCGCCGGAGCACGTCGGCGGTCTGACGAACCATGAGTCGCAGGTCGCTCACTTCGAACGACACGTCCTCGAAACGAAGGAGCGGCTTCGCTTCGGCCAGACGCTGCTGCACAACCTCTGGAGAGATCGGGATCCACGGCAGGGACAGGCGGCTCTGGACCCGGCGCTGCAATTCCAGCAACTCCAGATGCAGATCGACCGCGGATTCGAGCTCGGGATGCCGGGCTCGGATCGCGCGCAACTCGCTGGCCTCTCTCGACTCGGGACGGGCGCCCTTCGTCGATCGACTGCCTGGCTCGCTCACGGTGAGATGATAGCAGTCAAGGGCTCTGCCTGTGGAGCAAGAGATCCTGTGTTCACGCTTCTCGGTTCTGTCCTTCTCGGTTCGTGTTTCCGCCTCCGCCAGGGCTACGGCGAGACCTCGCCGAAGCGCTTCGCGCGAAGGCGGGCACGTTCGGTTCGCCAGTTCGGTATGCTGGAGTTCGGCGTTCCCTCCGGGGCTCTTCGCTACGCCGGCCGCATGATCCCCCGAACCTGAACACGAACAGAAGAAGGGAGAACGGAGAAGGGTGAACGACAGATCTCGAGCTCGATTCAGGCGACCTGTGGAGTAGTGTGCGAATCCTGATGGTCGCGTCCGAGGTTCATCCTTTCGCCAAGACGGGAGGACTGGCGGACGTGCTCGGGGCGCTTCCTCGCGCGCTCGCGCGGCTCGGCCACGACGTCGACGTGGTCATGCCCCGGTACCGGCACGTCAAGGCCGGCGCCCTCATCGGACAGCTCCGGGTCGTCCACGGCGGGCAGGTGGACCAGGTGGACCTGTTTGCGGCCGTCGAGAATCGCGTTCGAACGGTGTTCGTATCGCACGCCGCGTACTTCGATCGCGACTACCTGTACGGCGTCGCCTCTCACGACTATCCCGACAATCCCGAGCGCTTCGCGTTCGCCGGTCAGGCCGCGCTGACGTGGGCGCGTTCGACCGGACAGCGCTACGACGTCGTTCACGCCCACGACTGGCAGGCCGGTCTCGTACCGCTGCAGCTCCAGCGCATGGCGCCGGAATGGTCCGACTCGGCGCGGACTGCCAGGGTGTTCACGATTCACAACATCGCCTATCAGGGTGTCTTCGACGCCAGCTGGCTTCCGCGCCTGGGGCTGGGGTGGGATCTGATGCGCGTGGACGCGTTGGAGTATTGGAGCCGGATCAGCTTTCTCAAGGGCGGGGTCGTGTTCAGCGACCTGGTCACCACCGTCAGCCCTACCTACGCGCGGGAAATCCAGAGTCCCGAGCTGGGCTTTGGGTTCGACGGGATTCTCCGGGCCCGTTCGAGCGACCTGGTCGGCATTCTGAACGGGATCGATTACGATCAATGGGATCCCGAGCGCGACTTGAACCTTCCGGTGCCATTCAGTGCGTCCAAACTGGCAGGGAAAGGGACTGCCAAGCGAAGGGTCCTGGAGACATTCGGCTTGCCCACCACGCCGGACGTGAAACGCCGACCGCTGGTCGCGATGATTTCGCGAATGGTCGACCAGAAGGGCTTCGACCTGCTCGATCAGATCTCAGAAAAGCTGCCGGCGCTGGGGGCGACGTTCGTCCTTCTCGGGTCCGGCGAGCCGCGCTACGAGACCGCGTGGCGCGACCTCGCGGCTCGGCATCCGGCCCGGATCGGAGTCAGGATCGGATTCGACGAGGGGCTGGCGCATCTGGTCGAGGGCGGCGCCGACCTGTTCCTGATGCCGTCGCGGTTCGAGCCGTGCGGGCTGAACCAGATGTACAGCCTGCGCTACGGGACGGTGCCGGTCGTGCACCGGACGGGCGGACTCGCCGACACGGTGCGCGACGTCGATGCCCGCTCGGGGACGGGCACGGGATTCGTCTTTCGCGAGTACTCGGGGCGCGCGCTGCTGGCGGCGCTTACTCGCGGGATCGAGATGTTCGAGAACCGGCCTGGGTGGAGAAGAATCCAGAAGGCCGGCATGCGTGAGGATTTTTCCTGGGACGCCTCGGCTCGGGACTACGTCGAGGTGTACGACCGCGCGATCCGGCGCCGCGCCGGGAATTGAGGCTGACTTACCGTCCACTAGTCCGTGGAGATGAGAACTGATGGCATCCGACAAAGTGAGAACGTTCACCGACAACAACTTCGACGACGAGACCGGCAAGGGCCTGGTGCTCGTAGACTTCTGGGCGGACTGGTGCGGTCCCTGCCGGCGTCTGGCTCCGACCGTCGACGCGCTCGCATCGGAATTCGACGGCCGCGCGACGGTGGCCAAACTGAACGTGGATGAGAACCCCGAGGTTCCGAGGCGGTTCTCGGTGCGCGGCATTCCCACTTTGCTCCTGTTCAAGGACGGACAACTGGCGGAGACGATCGTCGGTCTCCGCGCGAAGGAAGACATCGCCAAGATGATGGAACGGCACCTGGGACGGCAGTGAAGCTACGCATCCAACCACCGAGACCACGTGAGCGGTCGCCCCTCCGCTTCACTGCCGACGGCGTTGGCTGGCCCCGCTCCGCGGGGCTAGACATCTCCAAAGGCAGGGAGACACCTGCTTCATTCGCAACGACGTCAGCCTTTGGAGATGTCTAGAGTGGCCGATCGACACGTTGTCATCATCGGTTCCGGCCCGGCCGGCCTCACGGCGGCCCTCTACACGGCTCGCGCCAACCTGAAGCCGCTCCTCATCGAGGGATTGGAGGCGGGCGGCCAGTTGATGCTCACCACGATGGTGGAGAACTGGCCGGGCTTCCACGACGGCATCATGGGTCCAGACCTGATGGCCGAGATGCGCAAGCAGGCGGAGCGCTTCGGCACCGACATGGTGCAAGGCAACGTCTCGAAAGTCGAGCTGAAGCACCGTCCCTTCACGATCTCGTTCGACGGCGGGCAGAAGGTGACGACCGACGCGCTGATCATCGCTACAGGGGCCTCGGCGCGCTGGCTCGAGATCGGATCCGACCGCAGGCTGTCCGGCCACGGCGTGTCCACGTGTGCGACCTGCGACGGCTACTTCTTCCGGGGGAAGCCCATTGCCGTCGTCGGCGGAGGGGACTCGGCGATGGAGGAAGCCATCTACCTCACGCGCTTTGCGTCGAAGGTCACCGTGGTGCACAGGCGCGACGCGCTGCGGGCCTCGAAGATCATGCAGGACAAGGCGTTTGCGAACTCGAAAATCGAGTTCATCTGGGACTCCGAAGTGGCCGACGTGCTCGACGAAGGCAAGGGCGAGGTCACGGGCATCGTCGTGCGGAACCTCAAGACGGGGCAGCTCACCAACCTGAAGCTCGATGGCGTGTTCATCGCCATCGGCCACACGCCGAACACGGCGCTGTTTGCCGGCCAGATCGACCTGGATCCAAACGGCTACATCCTGACGAACGGGTCGAAGACGAGCGTGCCCGGCGTGTTCGCCGCCGGGGACGTGCAGGACCACGTCTACCGGCAGGCCATTACGGCGGCGGGTTCGGGATGCATGGCGGCGATCGACGCCGAGCGATACGTCGAGGACCTGGCGCATCACGACGTGTCGCAGAAGAAGCCCGCCGCGCAGATGACGAATTGATCCCGCAGCTCCTGTTCCTCATCGACACGGCCTACGACCACGTGTCGTGGCACGGGACGAATCTCCGCGGCTCGATTCGCGGCGTCTCTCCCGGCGAAGCCGCGTGGCGACCCGCCCCGAACCGGCACAGCATCCACGAGCTCGTCGTGCACGCCGCGTACTGGAAGTACGTCGCGCGCCGCCGCCTGACGGGCGAGAAGCGCGGGTCCTTTCCGCTCGAGGGGTCGAACTGGTTCGGGCGCTCGCCGCAGGCGAACGCGAGGGCGTGGAAGGCGGATATCGCGCTGCTCGACGAGACGCATCGCGCGCTGCGGGACGTCGTCGCCGCGCTTGGGCCCGGGGATCTCGAGAAGGCGCCGGCGGGGAGCAAGGTGAAGAACCTCGCGCTCGTGACCGGCATCGCCGCTCACGATTTCTATCACGCGGGGCAGATTCAGCTGCTCAAGAGGCTCATGAGGACGCGTCGATCCAGCCGCCGCCGATGACGGTGTCCCCGTCGTAGAAGACAGCGGCCTGCCCCGGCGTGACGGCCGCCTGCGGCTCGTCGAACTCGAACTCGGCCCGGTCCTCGTCAATCGCGCGCACGCGGCCTGTTGCCGGCCGGTGGCGGTGGCGAATCTGCACGGTTGCCGGCGTCCACTCCGCCGGCGCGTCGCGCGAGATCCAGTTGACTGCCGACGCACTCAGCGTCGAGCGATCGAGCGACGACCGGGGCCCCACCGTCACATCACCGTTGTCCGCGTCGATGCTCAGAACATACAGCGGGGTCCCCGCGGCGACGCCCAACCCCTTTCGCTGTCCCACCGTGAACCTGTGCACGCCCGAGTGCGTCGCGAGCGTCCGCCCGTGCTCGTCGACGATCGCGCCGCGCCGCAGGGACGACGAACGCGACTCGACGAAGGCGGCGTAATCGCCGTCGGGCACGAAGCAGATCTCCTGGCTGTCCGCCTTGTCCGCAACGGCCAGGCCAAGCCGCCTGGCCTGGGCCCGCACCGCGGGCTTGGTGAGCGTTCCAACCGGGAACAGCGCACCGGCGAGCTGGTCTTGTGTCAGCGAGAAGAGGAAGTACGACTGATCCTTCTCGCGATCGACGCTCCGCTTGAGCAGCCACCGGCCGTCGCCGGCCTGCTCGACTCGCGCGTAGTGTCCCGTGGCGACGTGCTGCGACCCGAGTCCACGGGCCCGATCGATGAGCGTCGAGAACTTCAGATCGCTGTTGCAGTGGGCGCACGGGATCGGCGTGCGGCCGGACGCGTACTCCGCTACGAAGTTCGTGATCACCGTGTCGGTGAACTGGCGCTCGAGGTTCAGGATGTAGTGTGGAAAGCCGAGCGCGGACGCGACACGGCGTGCGTCGTGCAGGTCGTCGAGCGTGCAACAGCTTCCAAAGGCCTGCGTGCCGCTCTGATCGTACAGCTGCATGGACAGACCGATGACGTCATGACCCTGCTCTGCGAGCAGCGCCGCCGCCACCGAGGAGTCCACGCCGCCTGACATCGCTACGACGATACGCATAAGAATCAGGCCCCAGGCCTCAGGGCCCAGGCTTCAGAGTTCAAGCGCGCACCGGGGCGCGCGCGAGGCTTCGCAGCTTCTCGACGATCGCGGGCAGCACCGCGACAACCCGGTCGATCTCCTGCTCGGTATTGGCCGCGCCCAGGCTGAACCGGATCGAGTTCTGCGTCCGGTGCGCCGGGAAGCCCATCGCCTTGAGCACGTGCGACGGCTCCAGTGTGCCGGAGGAGCAGGCCGATCCGGTCGAGACGGCGATGCCCTCGAGATCGAGCGCGATGAGCAACGACTCCGCCTCGATCCGGTCGAAGCTGATATTGGTCGTGTTCGGCACGCGAGGCTCGCGCGCGCCATTGCGTGCCGTCCCCGACACCGAACTCAGGATGGAGGCCTCGAGCCGGTCGCGCAACGCGCCGACCCGGGCGCCTTCATGTGCCATCTTCGCGCGCGCCTCGCGCGCCGCGACTCCCATGCCGACGATGCCAGCGACGTTCTCCGTACCCGCCCGCCGTCCGCGCTCCTGCTTCCCCCCGGTGAGCACCGTCTGAAGCCGGACACCGCGCCGCGACCACAGCGCGCCCACGCCCTTCGGTCCGTAGAACTTGTGGGCCGAGATCGCGAGCAG
>DASTDQ010000785.1:0-3163 GCA_035710305.1 Vicinamibacterales bacterium
CACGACTACGTCTCTCGACTCGTGGCAGAGCTCATCAGGTTGCGCGAGAGGATGGAGGGTCTGGCGTCGGTCTCCAGTGAATTCGGTGTCACGATGAGGAATCCGGAGGATGACGCCATCGAGCACTTTGGTTACGTTGACGGCGCGAGCCAGCCAATATTCTTCGATGCAGACCTTCCCAAGACACCGCAGAAACACTGGAATCCGGCGGCCGGTCCAGACCTGGTGCTGCTGCGGGACCCACACGCGACCTCCGATGCGGAATGCGGCACCTACGTTGTCTTCAGAAAGCTCGAACAGAATGTGAAAGGGTTCAAGGAAGAGGAAGAGGCGGTCGCCGAGAGGCTCAAGTGGCACGGAGAGGAAGAGGAGCTCGTCGGCGCGATGATCGTCGGACGCTTCGAAAACGCCGCACCTGTCGTCATGACGAAGAAGGAGACCTATTCGGGTGACAAGAACGACTTTGTCTACGCCTTGGATCCGGACGGAAGCAGATGTCCCCTCTTTGCGCACGTCCGGAAGGCAAACCCTCGTCGAGAGGATGCCGAGCGAGCGAGCCGCATAGCACGCCGAGGCATTACATACGGGGACCCCACGCCGCCTGGCGACGACGAGTCCACGTGGCCAGAGCGAGGCGTCGGATTACTCTTCCATTGCTGTCAAGCCGACCTGGCGAGACAGTTCGAAGCGATTCACGGGAGGGTCAACGACCTCGACTTTCCGGCGAGGCGAACAGGTCAGGATCCGTTGATCGGCCAGACCAGCAAGCTTGGCATTTCGATGCCGGCTGCCTGGGACGAGAAGGACCGCAAGCCCTGCAGCTTCGGTGAGTTCGTCCGCATGTGTGGCGGCGAGTATTTCTTTGCGCCAAGCATCGCGGTTCTGAAACGTCTATAGAACGATCGGACCACCGTCGGGCCGCGCGCCTCGAGGGGCACGCGTGTGCGTCCGATGCAGGACGCGAAGCGTGTCGCGGGGAATGTCCGCCGCGCGGTGCATCAACGACATGTTGTCCCACACGAGGACATCGCCCGGCGTCCATGTGTGCGAATAGACGAATTCGGGCTTCAGGGCGTGCGAGTACAAGCGTCGGAGAAGCTCGGCCCCTCGCTTCCGTGGCAGCCCCTCGACCGACTCGAGGCTGAACTGATTCAGGTACAACGACCGGCGCTTCGTGATCGAATGTTCACGAACGAGAGGATGCACGGTGCCCGGCCGCGCAGTGCCGATCGACGCCATCCCCAACAGCGTCCCGAAGTGATGACGGGCCTTCAGGGAGGCGATCGAGGCCCGTTCATCGGGCGTGAGCGCGTCGTACGCGGCCCGCATGTCCGCGAACATGGTCACGCCGCCCACTGGCGTCACCTCGACCGCCTTCAGAACGATGACGGGCGACGGATCCGGCCTGAACGACTGGTCGGCATGCCAGAACAACGTCGCCAACGTCAGCGCGGGCCCGCGCCGATCGTTGCTGACGATCTGGATTCGCGGATCGTCCGGATGCCTGAACTGCCTGTCTCCCGGGCGGAGGCGCTCGTCAAGGGAGCCAAAGACCTCCGTGAACTTCACCTGATCGTCGAGGGAAAGCGACTGGTCTCGGACGATCAACAGCAGATGCCGGTGCAACGCCTCGATCAGCCTCTTACGGACCGCGGTCGTCAGCCGGCGCAGATCGAACGAGGACACCTCGGCGCCGAAGGAGCCGGGCAACGCGCAAATACGCGGGACCATTGGGGGTGGATCGGCGAGATCCTGCGTGTTCTCCATTGCCTTTGTCAACGCATCGGGCACGATGGCGGGGCTCCCGCAACGGGGTTATAGTGCCCGCATGAAGAGACGCGAATTCCTCGCCGGCATCGCCGCGGCGCCGCTCGTGGGGGCCCCGTTACTCGGACAGCAGCCGGCTGCCGGCAGCCAGCAGCCCGCAGCCCGCGCCCGAACCCCCATCCGCCAAAGCGTGATGGCGTCGGTCTGGGGAACCGGGTCGACGCTCTCCTTCGAGGAGCGGTGCAAGATCCTCGCGAAGATCGGATTCAAGGGCGTCGATCTGCCCACGGCGCAGCAGGTGCCGATCCTGAAGCAGTACGGCCTGGCGCCGGCAATGATGACCGGCACCGGCACCAGCTTTCAGGAGGGGCTGATCCGGAAGGAACTGCACGGCAAGTTCGAGGACGCGTTCCGCGCCGGCATCGACATGTGCGCCGAGGTCGGCTGTCCGAACCTGATCGCCCTGCCGGGCGAACGGCGCGGCATGGCGCGCGAAGACACGATCGCCAACACCGTCGCCATCCTCAACCGCGTGAAAGGCTACGCCGAGCAGAGGGGCGTGACGCTCTGCATGGAGATCACCAACTCGAAGGTGGCTGCCGATCAGCGCACGGACCAGACGTTCAACCGGCTCGACTGGGGCTGGGAGGTCTGCCGCAAGGTGAACTCGCCTCGCGTGAAGATCGTGTACGACATCTATCACGTGCAGATCATGGACGGCGACGTCGTGAGGAACATGCGCGACAACATCGACTTCATCTGTCACATTCACGTCGCCGGCGTGCCCAGCCGCCAGGAGATCGACGACTCGCAGGAACTGAACCACCGCTTCATCGCGAACGCCATCGCCGACCTGGGCTACACGGGATTCGTCGCGCACGAGTGGAGGCCCGGCCCCGGCCGGGATCCGATCAAGAGCCTCGAGCAGTGCTTTGACATCATGAACGTCTGATCGGTAGAGGCGAGTCTTTCCTGGCCTGAGCGGAGTCGAAGGCAGACTCGCCTGGTTGGGTGTGGATCATTGTGAGCAGTGAAGGCCATCTCGTCCGCGAACCGGCTCTGGGCCGACGCCGTTCGACCCGGCGCTCCGGTCGGACGTCGTGGAAAACCGGGCCCTCCACACGGCACTTGGCGACTCGCGCAGCTCCGTGAGCTGCGCAGGAGTCACGTTTCGGGCCCGGTTTACTCCCTCACGTCTTTCACGACGCCGACAGTCGCGCCTCTCGAACGGCGCCGGCCCAGACCCGGATGGACAGGCGTGGCCTACAACAACAAGTCCGACAAGTGTCAGAACGCCGACGTCGATTCGCATCTTCCACCTCCCCGGTCTCAGCCGTGAGTGGTCCTAACACCACTACACCACAGCTCGCTTGTGTTGGTGGGCTCCGGCCGAGGC
>DASTDQ010000786.1:0-2539 GCA_035710305.1 Vicinamibacterales bacterium
GCGAGCGGCAACCCGAGCGTGATGCCCACCAGCACCGGTCGGAGCGATTCAGCGAGCACCATGCCGACCAGCCGCGGCCGGTCCGCACCGAGCGCCACGCGTACTCCGAGCTCACTGGTTCGCCGGGTCACCGCATAGGACAACGTTCCGTACAACCCGACGCAGCCGAGCAGCAGCGCGAGCAAGCCGAACCACATCGACAGCGTCGCCACCACTCGCTCGCGCGCCAGCGATGCGTCCCTTCGTTCGTCGAGCGTCACCAGACTCGAGATCAACAGATCGGACGAGACGGCCGGTACCTCGCGCCGCAGCGCCGCGGCTGTCTGGTCCGCGCGTCCCGCCGCACGGACGGCCATCGTGATGATGCCGACGTTCTTCGCGACGCGTCCCTGAAAGAACGGCAGATAGATCATCTCGGTGGGAACCGCGCGCAGGCTGGTGTACGGGACATCCGGGGCGACGCCGACGACCTCGACCTCCACATCGTTTGTCCGCACGCGCTTGCCAATGGCATTCACGCCCGGAAAGTACCGTCGAGCCAGCCCTTGACTGATCACCGCCACCGCGGGCGCACTCTCAACGTCGTCGCCTCGGAAGCCGCGGCCTTCGAGCGGAATGCCCATCGTCTCGAAGAAGCGCGGCCCGACGAAGTTGAACCAGACTGCTGCCTCGTTGCCGTCCGGTGGGCGGCCGGGCACTTCGATGTTCTGGGCGAACGAAAGCCCTTCGACGAACGGCATGTCTACCGAGAAGGTGACTGAACGGGCGCTCAGGGAATCGGGACGCGCAGATAACTCGTTGAAGAGATCCAGAATGCGGACGAGCTCATCGGTGTTTCCCGAGCGCGTGCGAATGCTCGCCAGCAGCACCTGATTTCCGTTCGTGAACCCGGTGTCCAGCCCTCGAAGCGCCGTGAGGCTGCGCACGAAGAGTCCCGCCTCCACGAGCAGCAGCACCGAGAGCATGACTTGTGCGGCAATCGTCGCCTGGCTCCAGCGGCGGCCGCCGTGGGCCGGGCTCGGCGCGACGCGGGCCGCCGTCGCCACGCCCCAGCGGGCCGCGCGCAACGAGGGCAGGATGCCGAACACCAGGCCGGCACCCAGGCTCGCGAGCAGCGTAAACGCGAGCGTCCTGCCGTTCGGTGCGAGGTCGAGCACGATCGCGTCGACGCCCCGTGACATGATCTGCACGAGTACGTCGCTGGCCACGTAGGCCAGCCCAACGCCGATGGCGCCTCCGATCATGGACAACAACAGGCTCTCGGTCAGCAACTGCCGCAGCAGGCGACTACGGCTGGCCCCCAACGAGAGCCGCAGGCCCACTTCCTGACGCCGCGCGCCGGACCTGGCGAGGAGCAGCGTCGCCAGGTTCGCGCACGCAATGATCAGGACCACGCCCACCATCGCCATCAGCACGCGAAGTGGTTGCGAGAACCGGTCGCGCAGGACGTTGCGTCCTTGAGCGCCGTCGAGCAGTGCGAATGGCTGCGGAGGCAAAGCGCGGCCGGCGGGGGCACGCGACGCCCGGAGCCGATCCCATGTCACCGTCAGCGTGCTCGTCGCGCGCTCTCGTGACACCCCTGGCGCGAGACGGCCAATCAGGTACAACCAGCGTGCGTTGCTCGCTTCGTCGATGAGCGACCTGGCGCCGAGCACCCCCACCTGCGTCGACATCGGAATCGTGACGTCCACCGCGAGACCGGGTTCTGTCCCGAAGAACCTGCGTTCGGTGACGCCAACGATCGTGTACGGGATCGCGTTGATCTCGATCGACTCGCCGAGCACCGTGCGGGCGCCGCCGAACTTCCGCTGCCAGTAGCCGTAGCTGATGACGGCTGGCCGATCGCCGACAAGCGCCGAATCGTCTGAAGCCATCAGGGTTCTGCCGAGCGCGGCAGGCACGCCCAGCATCGCGTGATAGCTTCCAGAGACCAGCTGACCGAACGCCAACTCGGAGTCGCCCCGGAACGTGACGCTGAGCGGTAACGGCCGGAAGGCCGCCATGTCGGCAAGCACGTCGCGGTTCGCGCGGAGGGCGCGAAACTGATACGCGGTGAACGGCAACGTGCGGCGGCCCTCGACCTGGTAGCTGCCCAGTACGAGCTCGTCGGGCTGCCGAACCGGAAGTGGCCGCAGGATCACGGCATCGAGCAGGCTGAAGATCGCCGTGTTCGCGCCGATGCCGAGCGCCACGACCAGCAGGGCCACCGCGGTGAAGCCGGGATTCCTGGCGAGCGCCCGCACCGCGTACCGGACATCGCGGTGCAGGTCGTCGACCCACGGCAATCCCCGGCGGTCGCGATAGGCTTCCTTCATCTGCTCCACGCCGCCGAAGTCGCGCCGCGCCGCGAGACGCGCGTCGCTCGCGCTCATCCCACGGCGTTCGTGGTCTCGCGCCAGCAGCTCGAGGTGCGTGCGCACCTCGTCGTCCAGGTCGTTGTCGAGACCGGAACGCCGGAACAGCGACAGGAGCCGATCGACGAAGGTGCGAGCAGACTTCATTCAGCTCTCAACGCCACCACGGGATCCACGCTCGCGGC
>DASTDQ010000787.1:0-6181 GCA_035710305.1 Vicinamibacterales bacterium
ATCGTGCTCTTCGACGGCCGCGACCTTTCCCGGTGGACCGCGGCGAAGCAGGCATGGAAGGTGGAGAACGGCTACGTCGAGGTCGTCCCGGACTCAGGCGACATGCGGACGAAGGACACGTTCGGCGACTCGCAGCTGCACGTGGAGTGGGCGGCCCCGGCTGAGGTACGCGGGTCGAGCCAGAATCGCGGCAACAGCGGAATCTTCCTGCAGGGGCGCTACGAAGTACAGGTCCTCGACTCCTTCGACAACCCGACCTACGCCGACGGGCAGGCGGGCGCCATCTACGGCCAGTGGCCGCCGCTCGTCAATCCCGTCCGGAAGCCGGGCGAGTGGCAGTCCTTCGATATCGTGTTCGAGGCGCCACGGCTGGACGGCGCGCGTCTCGTGACGCCCGCCTATCTCACTGTGTTCCTCAACGGCGTGCTGCTTCATCACCGCCGGGAAGTCATGGGACCGACGGTCCACAGAGCGCTGGCGAAGTACGCAGCGCAGCCCTCCGAGGATGCGCTGGTCCTTCAGGATCACCAGCAGCCGGTCCGGTATCGCAACATCTGGATTCGGCGCCTGCGCGGGTACGACGCAGCCGCGCCACGTTAGTCCTTGGTGCTTGGTGCCTGGTCCTTGGTCCCCATGCGGCCGAGAAGCGCCTGTGCTTCGGCACGAATGGCCTCGTCGTCCCCCCGGGCAAGCAGCGCCCTGAGCACCGAGACGGCGCGGTCGTACCGCTTCTGCTGGACGAGGACCTCGGCCAGCATCAGGCGGTACGGATCGCGTGCAGGCGCCAGTCGAATGGCATGCTCGAGCAGCGCCGCTGCGCGTACGAGATCGGCGCCGTCAACGTACTCGATGTATCCCAGGGTGGCCAGGACGTGTGCCGAGGATGGCTCGAGCTCCGCCGCCCTGGTCAACACCGCTCGCGCGCGGGCGAGAATCGCGACGACCATGTCCAGGTCCTTCTGTTTCCCCTGGAGTTGCTCGGCAAGCGCGCGTCCGAGCGCGCCTTGAAATGCGCCGTTCTGCGGCTCGATCGCGACCGCTCGCTCCAGTCTCGCGAGTGCATCGTCGATCCGCCCCTCCCTCAGATCGAGGAGCCCCAGGCTCGCTGACGCCCTGGCGTTCTGTCCGTTTGCCGACACGAGCGTCTGCAGGTAGGCACGGCCCGCGTCCGGTGTCACTCGTGCCAGCAGGTCGCCGAGATATCCTTGCGCTTCCGGCTCCGCGATCGCATCGCCGCGCGCAACCGGCGCCGCCTCCAGCTTCTCGGGAAAGTTCAACCGCAAGGTCCTCAGCGGGAGATTGCGAAGATAGTTTCGAAGCTCCTGCTCGAGCACGCCCGGTTCCGTCTTGAAAGCGCCTCGAAAGGCCTCGTCCAGCGGAGTGCCGCGTTCGACGCGATCGAGGTAGTCGGACAGCTGCCCCGAGCGCGACGCGCTGCCCACCGCAAGGTAGTGAACGAGCGCCCAGGATTGCGCGTAGAAGATCCCGCGCCGATCGCCTTCGTTGTAGTGGGGCGAGTCCTGCTCAACCGCGAGGAGCTCGCTCAGCGGCATGAGCGGACCTCGCTGGAGCAGGCGGAGGTGGCTGAACGACGGCCTGATGATCGCCGCCCTGCCGCCGTCGTCCTCGTACATCTGGTAGAACTCGGCCAGCCCTTCGTTGAGCCACGGCGGGACGACGCCGATCGTGTTGGCGATCAGGAAGTGCGTGTATTCGTGGAAGACCGCACGGCGTGACCGTTCGACGTTCATCGCAATGTAGGTCACGTCGTCGCTGAGGTGCATGTAGCCGCCCACGTTCTCGATGGGACGGCCCTTGTACCGCGGCTTGAACGGCGTGAACGCGCGGTCCGACGAAAACACAATCACGACGGGCGGCACCGCGGAGCTGTCCGACGCTCCGGGAAGCACGAGCGCCATCACGTTCCTGAACTGCTCGAGGCTGCGCGCGACGCGGTGGATCGCGCCTTCCGGCGCGTCGCCGACGAAGAGGAAGTTCGGAGATCGAAGCCGTGTCCAGCTGGCGGCCGAGGCCGGCTGCGCCGCGACGCTCGCGAGCACCAGCGCGGCCAGGCCCAGGCGCGCACGCCGCACGGACGAGCATCGCATTGGGGCGTCCGTGTCAGTGGCGGGTTTCGCGCGTCGGGACGTCCCGGAGCAGGCTGGTCACGCGACGGTGAGCAAAAACCACGTCAGGGACCTGCTGCATCGCCGCGTGATAGCTCCGGGCATAGGGCGTGCCTTCCTCGTCCGGAGAAGTGAGCAGCCGCGCCTGCCCGACGATCGCACCGAAGTCAACGACGACGTCGGGCTCTACGTTGTCCAGCAGGGCGTCAATTCGTGCGATGAGCTCCGACAGCGGCCGCAGCCACGTGAATTGCGGGTTCTCGACGATGATCTTGAGCATCTCCGCCGCACCCGTCCGACCGTGCACCCGCTCGTAGGCCGCGCGCTCCCACTCGAGCAGCGTCCGGTGGAGCGGCACCAGCGCCTGCCGGAGCTCGGTGAGCAGACGGCGCTCCGAATCGCGCACCTACGGCCTCCACCTGAGGAGCGTGATGCCGACCAGCAACAACAGCACCCCCAGGACCCGTGGCAGCGAGACGCGGATGACTGATGCGCCGAAGAGGCCGTAGTGATCGACGACAAGCGCCGCCGTGAGCTGTCCGACGATGATGGTGGCGAGCGTCAGCGCGACGCCGAGACGCGGCGTCAGCAGGATGCTCACGACGATGAACGTCGCGCTGAAAAGACCCCCGGCCCACACCCACCACGGCGCGCCTCCGAGTCCTGCGGTTGCGGGGGCCGGCTGTCGCGTCAACAGCGCTATCGTGAGCACGGCGCTCAGCGCGACGGTAAACTGCGCAGCCGCCGCCCAGAACGGTCCGCCGAGGAGCACGCCCAGTCGAGCGTTGAGTACCGCCATCACCGCGACGCCAGCTCCGGTTGCCAGCGCCAGAAGCAGGTACAGATTGTTCACAATCGCTCCGCTGCCAGAGCGATGAAGATACCTCAGATAGCCGTGCCGGCTCCGTCGGGGCCTGGCGACTCGGAAAAGTCCGGCCTCTTCCGGGGCAGACGGACGAGTGCCGCACACGAGAGGCACTTGAGCGTGACGTGGGTGGGAAACGCGTCCGCCGGGAGCCGCAGCGCCGACTCGGCGCCGCAGGTCGGACAGCGGAATTCCATGATTGCGGGGCTTCTCGACATGTTCCGAAGTGTCATCATTTTCACATGAGCCGCCGGGCGTTTTCCATCGGAAAGGCCCTCCAGACTGTATACTGGGGCCGTATCGACCGTGTGAAGCCAGGAGTGCTGACTATGAAGGCGTGTCTCATCGCCGTTGCGGGTTCTCTGCTCGGAGCATCGACGCTGTACGCGGCTGACCCTCCGACCTTCTACAAGGACGTCCTTCCCGTCCTCCAGGCGAACTGTCAGGGCTGCCACCGGCCGGGCGAAGTGGCGCCGATGTCGCTCGTGACCTACGAGCAGGCCAGGCCATGGGCGCGCGCCATCAAGGCCGCCACATCCAGCAGGCAGATGCCGCCGTGGTTTGCCGACCCGAGCTACGGCCACTTCGCCAACGAGCGAAGGCTGGTCGACCGCGAGATCGCCATGCTCGGGGCGTGGGCCGATGCCGGAGCGCCGGCCGGCAACGAGGCCGACGCGCCAGCGCCTCGCACGTTCCAGAATGGCTGGAACATCACGCCGGACGTCATCGTCGAGATGCCGAAGCCGTTCGAGCTGCCGGCGCGCGGGACGATCAACTACAAGTACATCCTCGTCAAGACGAACTTCCCGCAGGACATGTGGGTGACGGCGGCGGAGATGCGTCCGGGCAACGCCGAAGTGCTGCACCACGGCAAGGTGTGGGTGCGTCCGCAGGGATCGAAGTGGATGGAGAACGCGGTTCCCGGTGAGGCCTACGAGGTCGAAAGCCATCGCGACATCCTGGGACGCAACGCGATCGAGGAAGGGAACGACATCCTCGGCAAATTCAACCCGGGCCTCGGAGCGCAGCCCTTCGACATCGAGGGGGCGGCAAAGTTCGTCCCGAAGGGATCGGACCTCGTGTTCGAGCTGCACTACACGACGTCTGGCAAGCCGACCTCCGACGTGTCCAAGCTCGGACTCGTCCTGGCGAAGGCGCCGCCCGAGAAGCGCTATTTTTTCCATGCCGGGCCGACCGCGCTGAACCTGGCGATCCCTCCGGGCGAGGGAGCGGCCGAAGTCGTGAGCGAGATCACCTTTGGCGAGGACGCCCAACTCGTCTACGCACAGCCGCACATGCACCTGCGCGGCAAGGACTTCGAACTGCGCATCGTGTCGCCCTCGAAGGAGACGACGACGGTGCTGAAGGGCAACTGGGATTTCGAGTGGCAGATCGGCTATCAGTACGCCGAGCCGATCCTCCTGCCCAAGGGCTCGAGGCTGCAGCTCATCTCCCACTTCGACAACTCGCCCGCCAACCGCTTCAACCCGGATCCGACCAAGAAAGTCGTGTGGGGGCCGCAGAACTGGGATGAGATGAGCAACTGCTTCATCGGCGTGCTGTTCAAGACCGACACGGCGCCCGAGAAAGTGTTCCTGAGATCGGGGCCGAGCATGCTGCCACGCGGCGACTCGGGGCCGACGCTGGCGGCGCTCAACCAGGCGCCGGACGCCGTTGCGCCGGCCACCAATGGCAACATCAACGCCAACGTCTCGCCGGCGACAAACGGAGGCCCTGGGAGCTTCGAGCGGTAAGGCTACCGCACGCGGTTGTAGGTCATTTTCCGCGACTGGCTTCCCTGCGTTCGCTCGAGCGTGAGCACGTCACCGCTCACTCGGTAGGTGTCTCTGATCTCGAAGCGCAGCTTGCCGTCAGGCCCATCGATCGTCCGCGTGATCGTCACGACGAGCGCGTCCTCACGGCGGGCAGCGTTCGCCTTCGTATCCCATCCAAGCGGTCCGGGCACCGCTGTGTCGGCCCCGTCGAGCCGGTAGGTCGCCGACTGCATCTGGTTTTCGGTGCCGGTATCGGTGTCGATCGTGACCTCGGCGGCCGACTCCTGAATCGTCAATCGGGTGGGCGTCGAGTACCCGGCGAAATTCCCGCGGCCGCCGGTGCCGGCGATGCGCCAGTCTCCTGCGAGTGCTGAGACTCGGGATCCGGGATTCGCCCCTTCGCGCGAAGGCGGCGGGGTTCGGGATTCGCTTGTCGCGCGCGCGCCCGTCTTCTCCTCGGTGCGCGCAGCGCTGAGAAGATTCGCCATCGCCCTGTTCCCCTCGTGGCACGCGTACTCGAAGATGGCCTCGCCCTCGCTCCGCGTCAGCGGCATGGCGAACGTCCAGGGACGCGTCCACGTTGAGGCATCGTCAACGGTCACCGACCACAGAATCCTGTCGCGCGCGATTGGTGTAAAGCGCTCGATCAGCCTCAGCCTCGCGGGATTCGAGCCGCGGTAGACAGGCTCGTCCCTGAAGTTGGTCGTCTCGACCACGAGCGTGTCGCCTTCCCAACGGCCTCTCCCCTCGCCCATGTACTGACGGATGGCCGACCCGAGCCGTGGGCGGCCGTCCAACGGGATGACGCGCGTCTCGTGCACCATCTCGTACGAAATGGCGACGAATCCGGGCCCCTGGACGATGCGATAGGAGTTGCCGTAGTTGGCGGGCATCATCGATCCCGGAAGGCCGCGGGTGATGCACCGGTCGTAGAGGCTTCGATCGATGTAGGAATCGGCCGGACCGCGCCCTCGACGCGCCGCAGCGCGTGCTGCCGCGCGGGCGGCCGACGCCTGCTGCCCCTCCGGCGTCATTGGCGGGATCCTGCCGTCGGGCGGATCGACGACGAACCACGGCCGGCTGCCGCGATCGGCTTCGAACCGGTCGTAGAACGCCGGAGCGCCGCCGAAGTTGCCGGCCACGGGATCGCCGCCCGTGAACGGAGAGTTCAAGAGCACTTCGACGGCGCGTTCCTTGACAAGCCGGGCGAGCTCGTCGCCCTTGATATCGTCGATCGTGCGGCCTTCGAACTCCGCCGGCCGCTCGAACGGGGTGCCCTGCTCGTATTTGTTCGAGTAGTCGCCCTGCAGGTCGGGATCGCCCCAGGGCGTGCGGGGCGGCGTCCACGTCTGGCCTGACGCGGTAACGGAGGGCAGGATCACGAACGCGATCAGGGCGGCGGCACGTGTGTTCAT
>DASTDQ010000788.1:0-3749 GCA_035710305.1 Vicinamibacterales bacterium
ATCGTCCTTCATGCTTGCCGCGAGATCGAGACGCGCGCTGCGCAGGGCGGGCACCAGGCCGAACATCACGGCGCTGCCGCACGTGACGATCAGCGCGAACAGGATCACGAACCCGTCCACGCTGGCGTCGAGGTAGCTTCGCACCGCCGTCGCCGTTGGCATCCGTGCGCTCAGCATCAGCCTCAACAACCAGCCCGACAGCACCGTCCCGGCCACGCCGGCCGGCACCGACAACGCGAGGCTCTCCACCAGCAGCAGGCGTACGATGCGGCCGCGACTCGCCCCGAGCGCCAGCCGTGCCGCGATCTCGCCCCGTCGGGTCACGCTGCGCACGAGCACGAGGTTCGCCAGATTGGCGCAGACGATGAGCATGAGCAGCCCGCCCATCACGCCCATCATCACGACGGCAGGCAGCATGTAGGTCTGAGCACCGTATGGCGACTGCCACATCGGGATCACGGCGGCGCGGCCACGCACCTGCTCGGGCGTATGTTCCGCACGCAAGCTGTCCCAGACCCGTGCCGCTTCGGCGTCCGCGGCGGGGAGGGACGATTCGCCGCGGAGCCTGCCGAGCCCCCACATGAACGGACGGTCGCGGCGGGACAACGAGTCGTCGTTGAGCTGCGCGTGCATCATCACGGGAACGAACACGTCGGTGACCATGCTGACGATCGAGCCGCGGAAGTCCGGCGCGGCGACGCCCACCACCTCGAACGGATAGCCGGCGATCTGAATCGTCCTGCCGACGATGTCCGGGTCCGCGCCGAACACGCGCTGCCACATCGCGTCCGAGATCACCGCCACCGGATGCCGGCCGGGCGCCTCGTCGTCTGTCGGCAGCAGCGTGCGCCCGCGCTGCGCGCGGACGCCGAGCACGTCGAAGAAATTGCCGGTGACCGACTCCACCCAGATCGTCTCGCCGCGCGTCCCCAGGCCGAGGCTGTAGCGGTTCTGCGTCACTCCGGCCAGGCTCGCAAAGGTCGTGTTGCGCGCCTGCAGATCGCGGAAGTCGAGGTGCGACAGCGGAATGATGCGTCCGGCCGAGGTGCGCCCGACCACCACAGCGAGACTGGCGGACTCGTGGACGCCTGTCAGCGGCTTGATGAAGATGGCCTTGAACAGGCTGAAGACCGCCACGTTGGCGGCAAGCCCCACCGCCAGCACGACGATGACGACGAGCGCGTACCCCGGGCTGTTGCGGAGCACGCGCCCGGCGTAGCGGACGTCGTGCATCAGGTCGATCACCCAGCTTCGCCAGCGGCCGCCCCAGGTGCCGCGCGTCTCCTCGTGCGTCAGGGTGAGGTTCCCGAACTCCTTCAGCGCCGCGAAGCGGGCGCTGTCGGCCGGCTCGCCGCTTTCGATGCGGTCGCGAGTCGCCATCGCCAGATGGGCGCGGATCTCGTCATCCAGGTCGTCTTCCCGCCGCCGCCGCAGAAGCCAGTCCAGGAGTCTCATCGCGTCATCCCTTCGCCGGATCCGGATCGAGCACGCCGCCGATGGCGGCGACCAGCTGCGACCACCGGTCCCGCTCCCGCAGCAGCTGCTTCTTCCCCGCCGCGGTCAGCCGGTAGTACTTGGCGCGCTGGTTCGCCTCCGTGACGTCCCAGCCGGATTTGACCCATCCCTGCTTCTCCAGCCGGTGCAGCGCGGGATAGAGCGACCCGGTCTCCACGCGCAGCGTCTCCGACGATCGGGAGCGGATCATCTGGGTGATCGCGTAGCCGTGCTGCGGCCCCCACTGGAGCGTCTGGAGGATCAACATGTCGAGCGTGCCCTGCAAGAGGTCGAGACGGGTGGCGGGGGTCTTTGGTTCCATAGGCTGTAGTCAGCCTACAGCCATGCCTGTAGTTTGTCTACATCCCTGAGGTCCGGCTGCCTTCGACTTCGCTCAGGCCAGGAAAGCCGGACACTACGTACAAGAAAAGAGGCACGAAGAACCGGATCTCCGTGCCTCGGTGCCTCGGTGTGTCGTGATCAGGCGAGGTCGAACCGGTCGAGGTTCATGACCTTGTTCCAGGCGGCCACGAAGTCGTGCACGAACTTCTGCTTCGCGTCGTCGCACGCGTAGGCCTCCGCGAGGGCACGCAGCTCTGAGTTCGACCCGAAGATGAGGTCCACGCGGCTGCCGGTCCACTTGACCTCGGACCTGCCGCGCGCGCGGCCCGCGAAGGTCTCCCCGGCGCCGGACGTCGGCGTCCACTCCGTGTCCATGTCGAGGAGGTTCACGAAGAAGTCGTTGGTGAGCGTCCCGGGCCGCGCGGTGAACACGCCGACGTTCGACGGCCGGGCGTTCGCGCCGAGGGCACGCATGCCGCCCACGAGCACCGTCATCTCGGGCGCGCTCAGCGTCAGCATGAGCGCCCGCTCGATCAGCAGATGCTCGGCCGGCAGCTCCTGCCCTTTACCGAGATAGTTGCGGAAGCCGTCGGCGGTCGGCTCGAGCACGGCGAACGATTCGACGTCGGTCTGCTCCTGCGACGCATCCGTGCGTCCGGGCCTGAAGGGCACCTGCACGTCGTGTCCGGCGTTCCTGGCGGCCTGCTCGACGGCGGCACACCCGCCCAGCACGATCAGATCGGCAAGCGACACCTTCTTCTTGCCGCCGGACTCGTTGAACGCCTTCTGGATCCCTTCGAGGGTCTTCAGCACTTTCGCCAACTCGGGTGGATTGTTGACCTCCCAGTCCTTCTGCGGCGCGAGGCGGATACGAGCGCCGTTGGCGCCGCCGCGCTTGTCGGTGCCGCGGAAGGTCGCCGCGGACGCCCACGCGGTCGAGACCAGCTGCGAGACGGACAGTCCCGATGCGAGGACCTTGGCCTTGAGGGCGGCGATGTCCGCCGCGCCGATCAACTCGTGCGCGACCGGGGGGACCGGGTCCTGCCACAACTGCGGCTCCCTGGGAACCAGCTTGCCGAGGTACCGCGAGGTGGGACCCATGTCGCGGTGCGTCAGCTTGAACCACGCCCTGGCGAAGGCGTCGGCGAACTGATCCGGGTGCTCGTAGAAGCGGCGCGAAATCTTCTCGTACGCGGGATCGAGGCGCAGCGAGAGGTCGGTCGTCAGCATGGTTGGCGCGTGGCGCCTGGACGGGTCGTGGGCATCCGGAATCGTGCCGGCGCCCGCGCCGCCCTTCGCGATCCACTGATTCGCGCCGGCGGGACTCTTCGTCAGCTCCCATTCATAGCCGAACAGGTTCTCGAAGAAGTTGTTGCTCCACTTCGTCGGCGTGGACGTCCAGATGACCTCGATGCCGCTGGTGATCGCGTCGGCGCCCCTGCCCGTGCGATAGCTGTTCTTCCAGCCAAGCCCCTGCATCTCGAGGGGAGCCCCCTCGGGTTCAGGGCCGACGTTGGTCGCAGGCGCCGCACCGTGCGTCTTGCCGAAGGTATGTCCGCCGGCGATGAGCGCCACCGTCTCCTCGTCGTTCATCGCCATGCGGCGGAACGTCTCGCGAATGTCCCTCGCGGCGGCAATCGGATCGGGATTGGCGTTGGGCCCTTCCGGGTTCACGTAGATGAGGCCCATCTGCACGGCCGCCAGGGGATTCTCGAGTTGACGGTCGCCGCTGTAGCGCTCGTCTCCGAGCCAGGTGCGCTCAGAGCCCCAGTAGACGTCCTGCTCGGGCTCCCAGACGTCCTCGCGCCCTCCCGCGAAGCCGAACGTCTTGAAGCCCATCGACTCGAGGGCGCAGTTGCCCGTGAAGACCATCAGGTCGGCCCACGAGATCTTCCGGCCGTACTTCTGCTTGA
>DASTDQ010000789.1:0-2996 GCA_035710305.1 Vicinamibacterales bacterium
CCCCCGCGGCGCTTCGTCGGCATCTGGCATCCGCATGGCGCGTCGCCGGGCTACTGGAGTCCGCTCCAGGAAGGGAAGGACTTCGAGTTCTCCTACATCACCCGGCCGCTCGAGCCGTTCCGCAACCGGGTGGTGCTGATCAGCGGGCTCGACATGCCCGAGGCGATGGCCACCACCGACGAGCCGGGCGGCGACCACGCGCGCGGCGCGGTGCTCCTGTCCGGCGCGCGTCCCCGGCGCAACGCCGTCAGCCCGTTCCTCGGCGTCACGATCGATCAGCACATCGCCAACAAGTACGGCCAGGACACGATCCTGTCGTCGCTGCAGCTCGGCGTGGAGGACACAGGCAACTTCGGGAACTGCAACTGGGGCTACAGCTGCGCGTACACGAACTCGATTTCGTGGTCGTCGCCCACGACGCCGCTGCCGACGCAGGTGAACCCGCGCGTCGTCTTCGAGCGGTTGTTCGGCGACGGCGCGAGCCCGGAAGAGCGGCTGCGCGATCGTCAGCGGAACGCAAGCATCCTCGACGCGGTCGTCGGCCAGCTGGGTGCGTTCAAGGCGAGTCTCGGCGCCGGCGACAAGGCGCGCATCGAGACGTACGTGGACAACATCCGCGAGCTCGAGCGGCGCATCAAGATCGCCATGGAGAACGCGGTGAAGGAACCCGACAGCGACGTGCCGTTCGGGCTGCCGCAGAGCAGGCACGAGCACCTGCGGTTGATGTACGACCTGATGGCGCTTGCCCTCGAGGGCGACATCACGCGGTCGATGACCTACATGCTCGGCCGCGATCTGAGCGGCGCCAGCTTCCCCGAGTCGGGGTTCAACGGCGGCTGGCACGGCACCTCGCACCACGGCGACAAGCCGGAGAACATCGCCAACTACGCGAAGGTCAACCGGTATCACGTCCAGCTCCTGGCGTACTTCTGCGAGAAGCTGAGCAAGATCCCCGACGGCGACGGCACGCTGCTGGACCACGTGCTGATCTACAAGGGGAGCAACATGGGGAACTCGCACCGCCACGCGCACGAGAAGGTGCCCGTGATTCTCGTCGGAGGCATCGACGGGACGTTCAAGGGCAACCGGCACCTGGTGTTCCCCGACAACACGCAGCGCACGTCGAACATGCTGCTCAGCCTCCTGCACCTGTACGGCATCGAGATGGACAAGATCGGGACGAGCACCGGGCGCCTGCAGCCCCTCGAGATGGCATGAAGCACTTCGTGGCCTTCGTGAGCTTCGTGGCCTTCGTGGTCCCGGTCTTCGTGTCCTTCGTGGCCCCGGTCTCGGCGCAGTTCGGGCGGACGACGCGGCCGCAGGTCGTGCCGCCGCAGGGCCCGACGCGGCAAGTGATCTTCAAGTACTGCACCAACTGTCACGGCATCGACGACTACGCGTACAACGCGCTCGATCGCGCCGCGTGGGACGACCTCCTGACGAGAAAGCACCGCGGGCTGGACGTGCCGCTCCCGTCCGACGCGCGAGGGGTGCTGCTCGACTGGCTGGCGGAACGGTTCGGCCCGACGACCAAGCCGTTCCCGCGCGCGTACGTCGCGCCCGAAGTCACCACCTTCTTCTCCGACGCCGAGGCCAACGCGCTGCTGAAACGAGCGTGCACGGCGTGCCACGAGCTGAGCCGCGTCAACGACGCGCGCTTCAGCCCCGAGCGGTGGCGCGTCGTGACGCTGGACATGCGCGAGCGCGGCGCGAAGCTGGAGGACGAGGAACTGGAGCGCCTGGTCGAGTGGCTGGGCCGTACTAAAGGGACCAACGACAGTGACAGGCAATAAGCGGTCCTTGGTCCTTGGTCCCTGGTCCTTGGTCCGTCCTTGGTCCTTGGTCCGTCCTTGGTCCTTGGTCCTTGGTCCGGTAGTGCTTGCCGCAGGCATGCTCGGCGCCGAGGAGCCGGTGCTGAAGCTGCGCGCCACGGTCGTCGGGGCTGCGGAGGCTCCGCTGACGATTCAGTTGCTTCGATGGTCCACCGACGCCGAACGCGCACCGTTGCTCGCGGCGCTTTCGGCGCCTCCTCCGCCGCCTGCCGCGTCCGCCGTTGCCGAGACCGCGGCGCCCGCGCGCGGACGCGGCGGCCGGGCCGGACGCGGGGGACGGGGTGCAGCGCCGCCCTCGAGCCCGGCCGCGCGCCTCACGGCGGCCGTCAAGGCGGCGCCGACCGTCGGTTTCATCTGGGGTGACGGCCCGACCGGCTACTCGATCAAATACGCGTGGCGGTCCGCGTCGCCAGGCGCGCCGTCGCGGGTGGTGCTGGTGACCGATCGGCGCCTCGGCGCGCACTCGACTTCCTGGCCGGTCACTGAAGTCCCGGCGACGGCGAACGAGGCGGAGTTCACGGTCGTGGAGATGCGGATCGACGCCAAGGGCCTCGGCGAGGCGAAGGCCGCTCCGGCGTCCCCTGTCGTCGATACCGCCGCAAACACGCTGGCGCTCGACGGGTACGACGCGGCTCCAGTCCTGCTCAGGGTGACGCGATGAGACGCCTCACGCTTTCCGTTCTGTCGATCCTTCTGCTCGGCGTTCCTGTGCACGCCGCCAGCACCGACGTCGCCGACGCGGCCATGCGCGGCGATGGCAACGCCGTGCGCGCGGCGCTCGCCAGGAAGGCGGACGTCAACGCCGCCCAGGTCGACGGCAGTACCGCGCTGCACTGGGCGGCCGAGCGCGACGACCTCGACATGGCCGATCAGCTGCTCCGCTCCGGCGCACGCGTCGCCGCGAGAACCAGAGAAGGGGTGACGCCGCTGCAGCTCGCGGCCATCAACGGCAGTGCGGCCATGGTGGACCGGTTGCTCAAGGCCGGCGCCGATCCGAACGCGCCAATGGGCGCGGCAGGGGAGACGGCGCTGATGATGACGGCGCGTACCGGCAAGAGCGGCGCGATTCGCGTGCTCGTTGAAGCGGGCGCCAACGTCAACGCGAAGGAATCGTGGGGCGGGACGACGGCTCTGATGTGGGCGGTCTCGGAGGGACACGCCGAC
>DASTDQ010000790.1:0-3843 GCA_035710305.1 Vicinamibacterales bacterium
GCCGTCGTACTCGCCCGTGAACGCGATGGTGGAGCCGTCCGGTGAATACACCGGGTTGCTCTCCACGCCCACGCCCGTGGTCAGGCGCCGGGCATCGCCTCCCTCGCGCGGCACGGTCCACAAGTCGCCGGCAAAGACAAAGGCGATGTGCGTCCGGCTCAACGTGGGTCTCTGCAGCAGCAGCGGTGGATTCGACTGCGCGTTCAGGGAGACGACCGACACGGCGATGATCAGAAGCAGCGTGCGCATTGGAGAGCCTCCGCCGGAAGCATAACCCAGGGCGCGAACACGGCCCCAGGCGACCGTGAAACTGCAATGGCAGAAGGCCGGTTACGACTCGCGCAGCGCGGTGAGGGGCGTCACACGCGCGGCACGCCGGCCGGGAATCGCCGCGGCGATGATCGCGATGGTCAACTGCAGGAGCCCGACGAGCGCGAACGTGATCGGGCTGTCGAGATTCAACCCGCTCGCGCGCGCGGCGAACAGCCATGAGAGCAGCAGGGCGCCGAAGAGGCCCATCGCAATGCCCGGCCCGGCCATGCGAAGGGTGAAGCCAAGGACGAGCCGTGTCTGGTCGGCAGGAGATGCGCCGACAGCCGCGCGTATGCCGAACTCGCGGACGCGCTGGCTGACGGCATACGACAGCGTGCCGCTCAGCCCGACGATCGACAGGAACAGCGCGAGCCCGCCGCAGATGCCGAAGAACTTGACGACGATCAGGTTGCCGGCCTGCTGACGCGCGTCGATACGCTGCTGCATCGTCCGCAACTGGTAGATGGGCAGCGAAGAATCCATGGCCCGAATCTGATCAGACGCCGGCTGCAGAAGCGGCTGCGGATCCCCGCGAGTTCTCAGCACGATCGCCAGCGGCTCTGCGTACGCGGATTGCTCGAACGGCAGGTAGACGTACGGCTCGGGACGCTCGCCGGCGGCGCGGTGCGTCACATCGGCGGCCACGCCAACCACTTGCACACGCCGCTCCTCCGGGCCGATTGACATCCACTGTCCCAGGGGATCGGCCGCCGGCCAGAAGCTCCTGGCCATCGTTTCGCTGATCACCGCCGACTGCTCTCCCTGCGACCCGTCGAGCTCACGTCCTCGCCGCAGCGGGATGTTCATGGTTCGGAAGTAATCAGGACCCACGCGATAGCTGGCCGCGGTGGGACACATCTCGACAGCGCACGAACGGCCGTCCACCGACACCTCGAGCCGCGCGGGAAACCCGACGTAGAACGGCACGCGATCCATGACGGCGGCGCTCACCGCGCCAGGCAGGGCACGCAGGCGTGCCAGGGCGTCAGTGACAAATCGCTCCGCCGCCGGTTCCCGGTAGCCATGGGAAGCCGGATCGATCTCGAGCACTATCGCCCGGGCGGTCTCGAAGCCGAGGGGAACGGACGCCCTCGTCAAGGCACTGTGCACGAGCAGTGCGGCCATCGTCAGCAGCAGGGTGGCACCGGCCACCTGCATCGACACGATCGCGGCTCGCAGTCTGCCGGAACGAGCTCCACCGACAACGGTCGGCGGCGCCATCGCGGTTGCGATCGCGAGGCTCGTGGCTCGCCGCGCGGGCAAGAGCCCGGCCCCGATGCCGCAGACGATCATCAACGCGCTCGTGAACGCCGCAACGGTCCAGTCGGGCGTGACGTCAATGCGTTGCGGCAACGGCGTTTCGAGCGCAAAGGTCGCCAGCAGGGTGTTGCTCCACCTCGAGACGAAGAGCGCGAGCGTGCCCCCGACGATGGCGATCACGACGCTCTCGGTCACGATCTGCTGTGTCAATCGACCCCGGCTCGCGCCCAGCGCGCCGCGGAGCGTCATCTCCCGCTCGCGATCGACGGCGCGCGACAACTGCAGGCCGACGACGTTGAAGAGCGCGATCAGGAGCACGATGCCGATCATCGCCATCGCCATCATGGCCACGACGGCAAGCGCACGCCGTTCCGTGCCGCCAACCTCTTCGTATGACACGAACGACGCAGAGCGGCCGGCGTAGATGACCGGCCACGCCGTGGCCAGCTCGCGGGAAGCCGTCTGCAGCTGGCTGTTCGCAAGTGCCGGAGAGGCTCCGGGCCGCAGGCGCGCAAACAGGTTCAGCGTGAACGCGTCGGGGCGGCGACTGCGGGCCGGCAATCGAAGCGCGTCCCAGTCGTCGATGCGAACCCAGACCTGCGCGTCGTAGAGCCCGGCGCGGAAATCGCCCGGCAGCACGCCGACGACGGGAACGTCGAGGCCGTTGAGACGTACCGTGAGGCCCGTGAGGGAGGCTTCGGCGAGTTCTTCGCGCCAGAATCGATCGCTGACAACGGTTGACAGTTCGTCGATCTCGTCGAAGGTCCGCCCGAGCGCCGCCTTGACGCCGAGTGCGTCAAAGTAGTTGTCCGTGACCGCCAGTCCCCAGGCGATCGCTGCGCTGCCCCCGGCACGCCGACTCAGTGTGACAACGACTTGCGCGCTGACGTCGAGCGCCGGCACGTCGCGCGCGAACGTCTCGAGCTCGCGGAAAGACGCGCCGCCGCCTTCAGGAGAGCCGTCATCGATCTCGATCAGGCCCGCGCCAGCCGTGTCGATGGGAGGTCTCGCGAGGAAGAAGGCGTTCACGGCGCTGAACGCCACCGTCATCGTGCCGATGCCGATTGCCAGCGTCAGTACGGCGACGCTGGCAAATCCCGGGCGGCGGGCCAGCGACCGGCAGGCGTAGCGGATGTCGCGCGCGATCGTGTCCAGGCGGTGCATCATGGTCCGGCCTCGGTGGATGGGGCATCAGCGGGTCGGTCCCGCAGTCAACGATGAGGGTGAGGGGGCACGATGGAGAGGCGATTCTACGCTACAACCCGCTCTACAACTCGAACTCGCCGAAGCTCGTCTCAGGCGCTCGCCGCGCGGCAACACCGTGGCGATGTCGCCGTGCACGCCGCCGTGGATCTTCGAATAGATCCTCGATGAGCACCGAGTCGTACGAATCGGGCGCCCCGAGGTCGGCCTCGAGGCGCAACGTGATCTGCGTCGCGGGAGGAGTCGACTACTTCGCCTCCGTGATTCTCCGTCCGATCAGATCGCCTTCGACGAATGTCGCTGAGAAGTGCGTGACGCGGCCCTGCTCGTCCTTCACGAACTCCATCGGATTGGGGCCGAGCAGAAAACGCGCCTCGCCGATCGGCACCAGCGGGACACTTCCGAGGAAGAGCGTGTCGCCGTTGAGCGCCACCTGCATCATCGAAGGAATCGTCGGGTTTTCCGGGAAGCGGAAGTCGTAGGTCCCGACGTATTGAGCGAGCACGGTTGGCTCGACTTTCACCGGCTGGAACTGTTTCTTCACTTCAGCCGATGTTCCGATCAGCTTTGGCCGGTCCCGCTCGTTCTCGGCGCACACGTATTCGAGAAGGTCCGTATCCGGCACGAGCGTGCCCGTGACCTTCGCGGTCAACGGCTGGTTGTAGTACTCGGGATCCGTGAACGTCTCCTCAATCTCGAGGCGGCCGAAGTCCAGCCGGCGCCAGCGTTCGCTGAGATGGAGCTTCTCGCTGTGCGGATGCCCGGCCCAGTCAAGCCAGGTGCGGTCCTTGAAACCGGTGGACTCGACGACGAGCGTGTCGCCGTCCCATCGACCGATGGAATAGCCCATGAAACTCGGGCTCGGATCCGTCGGCAGCGGACGGCCATCCATGAAGATCTGCCGAAAGGTCAGATCCTCTCCGAGCACGAGAATGAGCGTCGGCGTCTGGACGATCTTCTTCGGGAACGCGACAAAGTGGCTGAAGCGCGGACCCTCTGGCAGGCAGTGCACGATCGGATCGTCGAACTGCAGGTTTTCGTCGCGCGCCGCCAGGATCTTCTCGACTG
>DASTDQ010000791.1:0-6090 GCA_035710305.1 Vicinamibacterales bacterium
GGCCAGCCGGCCACCCTGCGGTGCCACTACACGTACGCGCTGCCGTTCGTCCTCAGGATTCCGCCGGACTGGAGCGGCGGGCTCGTGACGTTCCGCCACGGGGCCGCCGCGCTCGCCCTCTGGGAGCAGCTCGAGGCCGACCTGGGCTCGAGGAGCATCGGGCGCATCTTCCACGAAACATCGGACCGTATGGTCTCCGACGTCGCGCTGCAACCGGGACGCCGGTGGGCGTTCTTTGCCGTCAACTACGTCGGCGTGGCGCCCGGCGGCACACACAACACGCTGGTGCTCGGCGGCGAGCCGGGCTGCACCGAAGGCACGCCGACGCAGGGCATCGCGGACGTGACGATCACGCGCGATCACGCGCTGCTCGCGCGGCACCTCCTGAAGACGCTGCGCGGCCGCGAGCCCTCGATGGTCTTCGGCGCCGGGCACTCCGCGGGGGGGACAGTGCACATGCTGCTGAACGCCGGTGTCGATCACCGGCGCGCGGGCGTGGTGCAGGTGGGAGACAACCATCTCACGCCGTACGACGAAACGTCGGGCCGCATCTTCGACGGCTTCCTGTCTCTGCAGGGCGGCGCCGGACCGCCGCTTCCCTCGGCTTCAACGGGCGGAGTGACAGCGCCCACGATCTTCATCAGCACTGACGTCGATCGTCCCGGCACGTTCGGCACGATCAACGCGATCAACGAAATGGCGCTCAATCCCGCACTTCACGTGCCGGATCTCGCCCGGCTGTACACCGTGCGGAACATGCCGCACCTCGATTCGGACTTCGTCCTCAGCGCCGCGCGCCCCGGCAGCGGGCCCACCGACCCGGTGAACCCGGAGTACCTCAAGGGTGGCGGCGAGCGACTCAAGCCCTTGACCGGCGCGTTGCTCGATGCGCTGGCGCGCTGGGCGACCGAAGGCGTTCCACCGCCGCCATCGCTCTTCAACGGCGAGTTCTTCACCTGCCCCGACCGCATCGTGTTCCACCGGACCAGCCCGTCCACCACGGCGTTCCCGATCGTGGACGACGTGAGCCTCGATACGCACGTCGGGCTCCCGAATCCCCCCGCGCCGCTGACGCCGGCACAACGCACGGCCTGGGTGAATGTGCGAACGGCACTCGGCGCCGCGGTCGGATCGATCGTGCTGCCGGAAACGGCGTGCCGACGCAGCGGGCTCCACTTCCTTGGAGCGGGACCGATTGGCGCAGCCGTGACGCCCTTCGACGAGCCGACGTTCCTCGCCCGGTGGGGCACGCAGGCGGCGCACCAGACGTGTCGGGTCGAGACCGTCGAGGCCCTCGCCGCGATCGGCCTCTACGACGAAACCGTCGTCACAGTGGACGTGCTCCCGGAGGCGTTCCCGAACGTAGTGCACCTCGCTGAGGGCGGGCGGCTCCCGGTGGCGATCCTCAGCACGGCGAGGTTCGACGCCACCGAGATCGTGCCCGGCTCGCTCCGGATGGCCAGTGCCACCTCGTATGGCGGCGCCGAGCATCCGGCCGACGTTCAGGCGAGTGAGGTGGACGTCAATGGGGATGGTCGGCTGGATCTCCTCGTCCAGTTCCGCCTCGAGCGGCTTCGCCTCACGCCAGGCGACATCGTCGTGGACCTGTGGGGGCGGTCGTCGCGCGGCGACCTGTTCACAGGGTCGGACCTGGTGGACGTCGTCGAGTAGCGGGCACAACACCGGCTGCGACGGGATTCGCGCGTACAATCCAGGGGCGCGGCGCCGCCTACGGCGACCGCCCTGGAAAGGGAGATGCTCGTGCGAATCGCAACTTACGTCGTCTCGGTGGCGCTGCTGCTCTGGTGCCTGGCACCGGCGACGGGCGCTCAAGCGCCGTCGCCCACCGGCGAGACAGTCAGGCGCACGGGATCGGAGGTCGTGATTACCGCGGCGGACTGCACGAGCACGAAGGTGGGTACGACGATCGCCACGTCCGCGATCGGCGAGCCGGTCCGCAGTGTCATGCTGTCCTCACCCGCCTGGGTCGAGGCGGCGGGCGGCGTGGCGCATTGCCGCGTCGATGGAACGATGGCGCCTGTTGACACGAACAGCACGGCGCGGCCGATCAACTTTCGTGTCGTCCTGCCGGCGTCGTGGAGCCGCCGGGCCGCACAGATTGGTGGAGGAGGGATGAATGGCTCCATCCCGAATCTCACCGGTGGCGGGCCCGGGCAGGCGCCGTCGATGCTTGCGCGCGGCTTTGCCGCCTACGGCAGTGATTCAGGGCATCAGGCGGCGTTCGGCGCCGGACCGCGCCGCGGCGGCGCGCCTCCGGCAGGACCTGCGACGGGCGCGACGTCGGATGACTGGGCGCTCAACGAGGAGGCGATCGCGAACCTCGGACACGCGCAGATGAAGAAGACGCACGACGCCGCGATAGTCATCATCCAGCGGATGTACGGCGAGCGGCCGCGGTTCAACTACTACATCGGCACCTCTCAAGGAGGCCGCGAGGCCCTCACGGTGGCGCAGCGCTATCCGGCCGACTACGACGGTGTGTCCGCGAACGTACCGATCGTCGGCTTCTCGACGCTGATGCTCGCGCCGGAGCTGATACGGATCCACGAGAAGCCGAGGGCGAACTGGGTGACGCCGGCGAAGGTCAACGCGATCCGGGGCGAGTTCATGCGGCAGTGCGACGCGCTCGACGGTCTTGCCGACGGGATCATCAACAGCTACATGGCGTGCAGGGCCATCTTCGACATCACGCAGGGCGCGCGGAACCGGAAGCCGTGGGCCGCCAAACGCTGCCCGAACAACGTTGATCCGAACCCCGAGGACACGAGCGCTGCGGCGTGCCTCACCGACGGCCAGATCTCGACACTCGAGTTCACGTACTCGCGCTACCGGTTCGCCACGCCGCTCGCCCACGGCACGCAGTCGTTCGGCATGTGGGTGCCGAACACCGATCCCTCGGGCAGCGGGTTGATCCTGAATACCCGGTTCAGGGGACAGGAAGGCGCGGCGGACGGCGCGCCGATGCACGCGCATCTCGGCGTGCTGGGTGTGACCGGCTTCCTGATGAAGAACCTGTCGGCCAACCCTCTGGACTACGTGGAAGGCGGCGCGTTGAACCGGCGGCGTCAGGAGCTGTCACAGGTCCTGGACTCGACGAACCCCGACCTCGCAGCCTTTCAGAAACGAGGCGGCAAGATGATTGTCACCATCGGCACCAACGACACGCTGGCGTCGCCCGGGGCGCAGCTCGACTACTTTCAGTCGGTCGTGGATCGGATGGGCCGCGCAAGCGTCGATCGGTTCGCCCGCTTCTTCGTGATGCCGCAGACAGGGCATGGACTCACCGGCACCAGCTACGGGGTCGACGGCAACGGCCGCGAAATCCCGTCACAACCGATTCCGAATCGCTTCGACCAGCTCGGCCTCCTCTTCGATTGGGTTGAAAACAACGTGGCGCCCGGGATGTCCGTGACGGTGACAGCGGGCGACAAGAGCCTGCCGCTGTGCTCGTATCCGTCGTATCCGCGTCACCAGGGAGGGCCTTCGGCGTCCGCGACCTCGTACGAGTGCGCAACCGCGCAGCGATAACTACCGTCGGAGCAGCGACGTCCAGTTCGTCACCACGTAGAGCTGCTCGACGGCGCCGGTCTCACGGCCCACCGGTTCGCGGATCAGAAAACGCTTGCCGTCGCGCGTCACGGCGTACATGTGCACCTGTGAGGCGGTATTGATGGCTGTCTGAAAGAGCGTTCGAACTGGTCCGGTATCGAGCGTCGCGCCCGCCTTGACGTCCACGGCCATAAGCTGCTCGTCGCGGGTGACGAAGAACAACTCCCTCCCGTCGACGCGCCATCTCGGCTGCACGGCGCCAGAGCCACCGGTCGAGATCTGGCGCCGGTCGGTGAAGGCAGGGAAGGACGCGACGATGACCTCGGGTTGACCCGACTCGAGAGATGCATAGGCCACCCACTTGCCGTCAGGAGACACCTGGAGCGTGTCGATCGCGTAAGGCTCGTTGAGCACCTCCTGCGCCTTGATGGCTGCGCTCACGCTGGAAGGACTCTCCTCCGGAGCGGGGAGAAGGCTGATGGCGCCGCCACGGCGAGTCAGAAGATACTTGTCAGCCCAATCTTCCAGGGAATCCTCGCCGGCGCCCGGGATCGGCGTGTGCTTGCCCGATCCGATGAGCGTCACGAACAGGCCACGCTTGCCTTCCGAGCTGCCCACGTACGCGACGCGACGCGAGTCAGCAGACCAGACTGGGTCCACCTCGGCTCCAGCCGCCGACGTGAGACGCGAAAGGACGCCGCTCGTCAACTCCTTCAGCCACAGGTCGCGGTCGTCCGCGCTGCCCCGTATGACGACGAGGCGCTTGTCGTCGGGCGAGAGCTGAATCGGCCCGTACTCGCCCGATTCCAGCGCGGAGCCATCGGCTTTGCCGTCACGGGTGTACCAGGTGACCTGTGCGTTGCCTCCGAAACCGCCGCTCCGATAGGCCAGCACTCCATTCGACGATATGCCAAAGGCGTTTCGACCGTTGTTGCCGCCGCCGAACCGGACGTCCTGGGCGATAGAGATCGGCTCGCCCTCGAGGCCGAGCGTGTCGAGGTTGAAGCGGTGAGCCAGGAGCGTCCCATCCCGGAGGTACAGCAGGAAGCCGGGTGGTGAGAACGCGGCCCGGCCCAGAGAATTCATGACGAACGTGCGCTCGTCCGAGCCGAGTGACTGCACGTAGAGCGCCTGCTTCGCCCCGCGCGCCAGGTAGAGGACGCGCCTGCCGTCGGGCAGGAACTGCGGAAAGGTGTGGGCAAGCTCGCCCTCGGCGAGCTTCGTGACCGGCGCGGCGACGCCGCCCTGCGCAAGCACGCGCTGCAGTCCGCCGCTCTGGGTGGGCGCGAAGACAATGATCCCGTCCTCGCCTTCCTCCTGGAACCACGTCCCGCCTTCGCCGTCAAGGGCGTCACAGATCCTCAGCGGAGCGCCGCCCGCCACCGAGATGCGCATCAGGCTGCCGTTGGCGAAATACGCGATGTGCTGCGAATCGGGGGACCAGAAGGGATACGTCGCGCCCTCCGTACGATCCAGCCGCTGCGCGATGAGCGAGTCGAGGGCGCGGACCCAGATGGTGCGATCGCGACCTGCCTCGTCGGCGACGAAGGCCACGTACTTGCCGTTCGGCGAAACCGCCAGGTTCGACGCCTGACTCCGATAGCCGGTTATCGTCGTGCCATTGGGCGGGGGCACGGTGAAGCGCGCCACGGCCGCAGCGGTGGCAACGGGGCGCGACCAGGCCCACGCCACTGCACCCACGGCGGCCAGACCCGCGACCGCCGCCAGGGCCCAGGGCCAGTTGCTCGCCGCTGGTCGGGACGCCAGCACGGGCTGGGGCGCAGCCTCTTCAACCACCACGCCCTCGATCGCGTCTTCGATGACGATGCGCGCTTCGCCGATCGACTGCAGGCGTCGGCGGGGATCGCGATCGAGGCATCGGGCCACCAGTCTGCGCACGGTGTGCGGCGTCTCCGCCGGCAGGTCAGCAAGTGTGATCTGCTCTTTCATGACGCTCGCCAGCGTCTCTGCCACCGAGTCGCCCCCGAACATGCGCTGGCCCGTGAGCATCTCGTAGAGCACGACGCCGAACGCCCACACGTCGGAGCGCCGATCGGCGGGCCTGCCCTTGGCCTGCTCCGGCGCCATGTAGGCGGCCGTGCCGAGGATCACGCCCGCGTGCGTCGCGGTGAGCGACAGCGTCGGCGACATCGTGCCGTGGGGGTGAGCCGCCGGGCCCGACTCGTCGAGCGCCTTTGCAAGGCCGAAGTCGAGGACCTTCACCGACCCGTCGGGATTGACTTTGATGTTGGCGGGCTTGAGGTCGCGATGGATGATTCCGCGGTCGTGCGCGTACTCTACGGCATCGGCGATTTGTCTGGCGATCTTCAGAGCCTCGTCCACGGGCAGTGCGCGTCGTGGGGCGCCCGCGGGCGCCGACGCAGGAGCGTGTGCAGACGGATCGCCACTCGACCGCGAGAGTCGGCTCGTCCCGCTCCCGCGAGAACCCGATGTTGCTGGAGGCTGTGACGGCCCGTTGGGCGGAGGCACATCTGCCCGCTCGGGCGCGAGGGCGATCAG
>DASTDQ010000792.1:0-3994 GCA_035710305.1 Vicinamibacterales bacterium
TGGGTGGGCGCACGCTCGTCATGGGGATCATCAACGTCACTCCCGACTCCTTCTCCGACGGGGGGCGGCTGCTGGATCCGGCACGCGCGGTCGATGCCGGCGTGCGGATGGTCGAGGAGGGGGCCGACGTGCTCGACATCGGCGGCGAATCGACGCGGCCCGGCGCGCGCCCCGTTGGCGCCGACGACGAACGCCGGCGCATCCTGCCCGTCATCGAAGGGCTGGCCGCGCGGGTGCAGGTTCCACTGTCGGTGGATACGTATAAAGCCTCGATTGCGGACCTGGCGCTCCGGGCCGGCGCCTCGATCGTCAACGACATCAGCGGCCTCCGGTACGAGCCGGAACTGGCCTCCGTCGTGGCAAGCCACGGTGCAGCCATTGTCCTCATGCATACGCGCGGCCGGTCTGTCGACATGTACCAGGAGGCCGTCTACACCGACGTGGTCGACGAGGTCCTCGACGAGCTGCGCGCGAGCATTGCGTTTGCGGCGGGCGCCGGTGTTCGCAAGCAGTCAGTGCTGGTGGACCCCGGCCTCGGATTCGCCAAGGAGGCGTCGCATACCTATGAGGCCCTTGCCAGGCTCGCCGAGTTCGGCGACCTCGGTCATCCCGTCGTCGTCGGGCCGTCCAGGAAGGCGTTTCTGACGCGGCCGCTCGGGAAGGACGTGCCTGCCATCGAGCGCGACTGGCTGTCGAGCGCCGCCGTCACGGCTGCCGTCCTGGCCGGCGCGCACGTCGTCCGCGTGCACGCCGTCGGTCAGATGTCGCAGGTCGCGCGCGTGGCCGACGAAATTCGGAAGTATCATCGCGAGCACTGATGGAGTGGCTGTCAGAGCTGCTGCGCCGCCCGGAGGTCTCCTGGTGGGACCTCCTCGACATCACGCTCGTCGCGGTGGTGATCTACGAGCTGCTGGTGCTCATTCGCGGCACCCGCGCGGTGCAGATGGCGCTCAGCGCCGGGTTCCTGATCGGCCTGTTCTTCGTCTCGCGCTGGCTCGATCTCGAGACGGTGAACTGGGTCATCCGCAACCTCGCGACCTACGTCGGCTTCGCCATCATCGTGTTGTTCCAGGCGGACATCCGGCGGGCGCTGGCGCACTTCGGGCGCGCGCCCGTCTTCAGGTACTTCGAGCGCGCAGCGAGCGCGGACGAGACGCTCGAGGATCTCGTGGTCGCGGCGACGACGCTCGCGGCAAGGCGTATCGGCGCGATCATCGTGATCGAGCGGCAGATCGGCCTGCGGAACTACATCGAGGGCGGCATCCCGCTCGATGCCACGGTCACCTACGATCTGCTCGCGACGATCTTCCAGCCCGGGTCACCGCTGCACGACGGCGCCGCGATTGTGCAGGGAGACCGGATCGCGGCCGCGGCCTGCTTCCTGCCCCTGTCGGTCAATCCGCGGGTCAGCCGGGAGCTTGGCACGCGGCATCGCGCGGCGCTCGGCCTGACCGAGGAGAACGACGCGGTCGCCATAGTCGTGTCCGAGGAAACCGGGGCGGTGTCGCTCGCGGTCGCCGGGGGCCTGGAGCGAGGGCTGACTGCCGACCAGCTCCGCGAGCGGCTCAGAACCCTGTTCGGTGTGCACCGGCGGGAGCGCCGCGCCCAGGCCCAGGCGCGGAGCACGGTGGCCTGAGATGGCGCTCGTCGGACTGCGCCATCCCGGCCTCAAGATCGTGTCGGTCATCCTCGCCGCGCTGCTCTGGCTGCTCGTGTCGGGCGAGCAGGAGGTCGAACGCGCGCTGCGCGTCCCGCTCGAGTTCACGAACCTTCCGAAGCACCTCGAGCTGGTGGGCGAGCCGCCGTCCCTGGTGGATGTCCGCGTGAGAGGCTCGTCCGGCACGATCAGCCGGGTGGCGGCGGCCGAGCTTGCCGCCGTCCTCGATGTGCGCGACGCCAAGGACGGGCTGCGGCGGTTCAACCTGCAGACAACGGACGTGCGCGCGCCGTTCGGCGTGGAGGTGATCCAGGTCGCCCCCGCGAGCGTGGAGCTGACCTTCGAGGAGTCGGGCTCGAAAACCGTGCCGATCATGGCGCGAACGGCCGGCGACCCGGCTCCCGGATTCGTCGTGAGCGGCATCGCCGTCGAGCCCCCCAACGTGACGGTGAGCGGACCGGTGAGCGCGTTGTCCGGTGTGAAGGAAGCGACCACCGACCCGGTCTCCGTGAGCAACGCGAAGGCGTCTGTGACCGAGACGGTGACGATCGGGATCGCGAACGCGGCCGTCCGCCTGGGCGAGATCCGGAGCGCGCGAGTCGCCGTGACGATCACGATGGATCCTGGCGCGAAGCCCTAGCAGACCGATGGCGCGACTGTTCGGAACCGATGGCGTCAGGAGCAAAGCGGGGGAGTCTCCGCTCGACGCGCCGACGATACGGCGCCTCGGAGCCGCGCTGGTCCGCGCGCTTCGTCATCACGATGCCCCTGGTCGGCGTCACGAGGCCGACATCCGTTTCCTCGCTGGCCGCGACACGCGCGAGTCGGGATCCTGGATCGAGCGCGAGCTCGCCTTTGGCATTCAAAGCCAGGGTGGCGCGCTCACGAGCGCCGGTATCGTGCCCACACCCGCCATTGCCTATCTGACGCCGCGGACGGGTTACTCCGCGGGCGTCGTGATCTCGGCGTCGCACAACCCTTTCGAAGACAACGGCATCAAAGTCTTTTCCGGCGCGGGGGAGAAGTTTACCGAAACGCTCGAGCGGCAGGTCGAGTCGATTGTGGACGACCCCGCGTGGTCGGTTCCAGGCGATCCCGCGGGCCCGGTCGAAGAGGTCGATCTTCGCGGGGAGTACATCGATCACCTGAGGGCGATCCTGCCTCCCGGCCGAACGCCGGCGGGCATGCGCGTGGCGATCGATTGCGCCAACGGGGCCACCGCCACGGTGGCGCCGCGACTCTTTCGCGACCTGGGCTTCGACGTGAGCACGATCGGGGTCGCGCCCGATGGCCGCAACATCAACCTCCACTGCGGGTCGACCGCGCCGGAGGGGCTCGCACGTCTCGTCGTCGACGGCGGCCATCAGCTGGGGGTGGCCTTCGACGGCGACGGCGACCGCGCCATCTTCGTCGATGCCCGCGGCCGTGTCGTTGACGGCGATGCCGTCATGTTCATGTGCGCGAAGCAGATGAAGGCTGAGGGCCGGTTGAAGGGCAACGCCGTCGTCGCCACGGTGATGAGCAACATCGGCCTCGAGCTGGCGCTGCGGGAGGCGGGCATCGACATCGTCCGCTGTCCGGTCGGCGACAAGTACGTGATGGAAGAGATGATTCGGCGCGACCTCTCCCTGGGCGGCGAGCAGTCCGGCCACGTCATCTTCTCCGAGTACCTGTTCACCGGGGACGGACTCGCTACGGCGTTGAGCGTCCTGCGGACGATGAGCGCATCGGGCCGGGACCTGGCTGACCTTGCCTCCGACCTGACCGCCTATCCACAGGTGCTCCTTAACGTGCGCGTCGCACAGAAGGTCGATCTCGAGACGATTCCTGCGGTCGCCGCGGTGCTCTCGTCCGTGGAGGCGAGGCTGGCCGGCGAAGGACGCCTGCTCGTGCGCTACTCCGGCACCGAGCCGCTGCTGCGAGTCATGCTCGAGGGCAAGGACACGGGGGAGATCAGGCGCTGGGGGCAGGAGATCATCGATGCAGTGAAACTGCACGTAGGCTGATGGTTCGCCTCTCCGTCAACGTCAACAAAGTTGCCACGGTCCGGAACTCGCGCGGCGGAGCCGTGCCGTCCGTTCTCGACGCCGTTCTCGTGTGTGTCGCCGCGGGGGCGCCCGGCATCACGGTGCACCCGCGCGCGGACGCCAGGCACATCACGGCGGCCGACGCACGGGAGATTTCGGCGCTTCTGCGCACGCTCAGCGAGAGCGTCGAGTTCAACATCGAAGGCGACCCGCGTCCGGACCTCATCGCACTTGTACGGGAAGTCAGGCCTGCGCAGTGCACGCTGGTTCCCGTGAAGCCCGGCGAGATCACGAGTCAGGGCGGATGGTC
>DASTDQ010000793.1:0-3749 GCA_035710305.1 Vicinamibacterales bacterium
GAGCACGTCCTGCCAGTACGCCTCGTCGGTGTAGCTGACCGTCAGGTTTCCGAGATAGCGCTGGTAGTTGAAGTTGAATCCGACGTTGAAGCGATGGTTCGCCGGGTGGTTGATCTCGCTCTCGTCGAAGTTCTCCACCACAGGATCGGCCTGGTAGGAATAGTTGATGAAGCCGTTGACGTAGCGGTTGATCACCGTATCCACACCTAGCTCGACACCCTTGTCCTTGTACGTCCCGAGATTCTGGTACGTGAAGGCGGACGGAACTCCCGGATCGGGGATGAGGCTCCAGATGACGGGCGGGACCGGAGGCTGGGTGAACGGCGGCGGGTTGGCCGTCGTGTAGCGGCCGGCCTGCGTGAAGAAGATGCCGTCGTCGGTCTTGTTCCAGTAGACGGCCACGCTCACCGTCGCGCGATTCATCAGCACGCTCGAGTAGCCGAGCTCGAAAGCGGTCAGGCGCTCCTCGGTGAGGTCCGGGTTTCCAGCCGCGGCGAAGGGGAACACGACCCGCGAGAGCGCGGGATTGATCACGCTCAGGTTCACCTCGCCCAGCAGGCCAACCTCCAGGTTGTTATTGATGTAGGACGGCGCGCGGAACGCCTGGTTGAACGAGACGCGCATCGTCTGGTTCGGCGTGGGCTTGAACAGCAGGCTCGCGCGCGGCGAGAAGACGACGTTCTCGATCGACGAGAACTTGTCCAGCCGGGCGCCGACGAACGCGCGGAACTGGTCGTGGATGAAGATCTCGTCCTGGAGGTAGGCGCCGCCTTCGTCGCGGTTGTCGCCTGACGGGGCGATCGAGATGTCGAACGTGTTGTGGCGGTAGTTTCCACCGTAGCTCAGCACGTGGCGCTCGTTGACGGCGCGGACGTCCGACGCCTCGAAATCGAACGTCTTGGTGTTGAACGTCATCGGGAGAAACGCGCCGGTGAGGTCCCGCGCGAGGAAGTTCGTCGCGTCGCCATTGAGGAGGTTGGTGAAGAAGGCGAAGTGGCGCCCGCCCTTCTCGTACTGCGCACGGAAATAGGTCATCCGCGATCCCGAATCGATGTCGAACGGCCCGATGCCGCTGTGGATCATGCCTTCGGTCCCGGCAACGCCGCCGGAGAAGACGAGCTGGGCCGAGTTGCCGAGCTCGTGATCCACGCGGACGTCGAACTTGGGCTGGGAGGTGCCCGTGTTGGTGTAGGTCGGATACGGCGTGTTGAAGCTGTTGTCGATCGTCCCGATGGGGCGCGTGAACGGGTCCTGCGCGAAGTAGCCCGCGGTGATCTTGTAGGCCCAGCGGTCGTTCACCGCCTCGGCGTGCGACCCGTTCACGTAGAAGAGGCCGCCGCTGCCGTTGTCCACGCCCTGGGCGTCCTTGTCGAAGTAGCCCGCGCCCACCGTGAACGTCGTCCCGCCCTCGGCGGCGAGCTCGCGAGGGGTCTTCGTGATCACGTTCACGACGCCGGTCATCGCGTTGGCGCCCCAGACGGCGGAGGCCGGTCCGCGCACGACTTCGATCTGCTTGATCTCGTTCGCGTTGGTCGGGACGAGATCCCACATGACCATGCCGAAGAAGTCCAGGTAGACGCTGCGTCCGTCCACGAGCGCGAGCTGCGACGTGGCGAGCGTGGACGTGGCGCCGCGCGTGGTGATGTTGATGTCGCGGGCCGACAGCTGCGCCACGTTGACGCCGGGGACCGTGCGCAGCAAGTCGCCGACGTTGGTGGCCGGCGAGTTCTGGATGGTCTCGGCGTTGACCACGCTGACCGAGGCTGGCGCGTCGATGAGCTGTTGATCGGATCTCGATGCCGTGACGATCACTTGCTCTTCGAAGGAGACGGGGCGATCCGGATCCTTCGCCTGCTCCGCGGGCTTTTCTGCGGCGGGCTGTTGCGGGGCGGGTGGTGGCGGTGTCGGCTGTTGCGCTGGAGCCTGCCGGGCGTGAGCGGGAACTGCGAGCGCCAGCACGAGGCCGGCCGCGAGAAGTCGCACGAGCATCTGTTTATCTCCTTCGGGGGAGAACGTACGGTCCGGTTGAGAATGATATGATGAACGACTGCTGCGCCCGTAGCTCAGTTGGATAGAGCGCCGGACTTCGAATCCGTAGGTCGCAGGTTCGAGTCCTGCCGGGCGCGCCAGCCTTCGCTCGCGGGATGTCAGGGCGAGCTACGGCTGGCAGGCCACCCGAGCGCGCCGAAGCTCAGAGCGAGAGGGCAGAGCGAAGGCGGGCCGGGCGCGCCAATAGGACGACGGGGAGTAACTCAAAGCTCAAAGGTCAAAACGCAGAACTTGAGGCAGGGCGTTTTGCGTTTTGAGTTTTGCGTTACGGCGCAAGTTCCCCTAAGCGCCCGTAGCTCAATTGGATAGAGTACCGGCCTCCGGAGCCGGGGGTTGCAGGTTCGAGCCCTGCCGGGCGCACCAGTCAGTAGACGGGCAGGTAAGGCAAAGCTCACGACTCAAAACTCAAAGGCAAGACGCGAGTTTTTGGGTTTGAATTTTGAGTTGTGAGTTTTGAGTTTTGAACTAAAGCGTTAGTCCTCTGGGCCGCTAGCTCAATTGGCAGAGCAGCAGACTCTTAATCTGCGGGTTGAAGGTTCGATTCCTTCGCGGCTCACCAACCTTCGCTCCGTGATCCACAGCGAAGGTTGTCCACCATAGCTCCTTCCGGAGGAATCCAGAGGAAGGAGCGGAGGTGGACCTCCCAGTAACCTCTCACGGAGCTACGGTTGGCAAGCCATACGGCCAGCGGCCTCGCCGAACATGCTCGATTCCTTCGCGGCCCTTCGTAGTCCCTACTCTTGTCGCAGCACCGCATTCGGATCCAGCCGGGCGGCTCGCAGGGCCGGCAGGCTGCTGGCCAAGAGCATCGCCGCCACAAGCAGCACCGCCGCTCCGGCCAGCGCCACGGTATCGACTCCGGCGACACCGAACACTTGCGTCCGAATGACGAGCCCGGCCGCGATGCCCACAAGGCCTCCGAGCACGGAACCGATGGTCGCGAGGGCCAGGGCCTGCCGCAGGAACATCGCGACGACGCGGTCGGCCCGCGCACCCAGGGCCATCCGAACCGCGATCTCCCGCACGCGCATCGCGACGCTATACGAGGTCACGCCGTACAGGCCGACGCTGGCGAGCAGGAGCGCAACGATGCCCAGCACGGCCGCCACGCCCGCCAGCACGCGGCGGCCTTGGAACTTCTCGTCCGAGCGAATCTTCTGGTCCAGAGTGGCCAGCTCAAGGAGAGGAACTCGAGGATCGATCTGCGCCACGATCTCGCGGAGAGCCGGAGCAAGGGGGCCGGCCGCACCTCCGGCGCGGACGTAGAGCGTCCGCGCGGTGCCGTTCTGGAATGGCGAAGGGAAGAAAGGCGAGGGGAAGAAGATCGCGGCGACATCCTGGCCGTAAATCTCCACGGGGGATTCCACGATGCCGACAATCCGGACGTCGGCCTCCGGAGCGCCAGGGAATGTCGAGACGTGCAAGCTCCGGCCGAGTGCGCCGCCCCGGATCATGGAGGCGAGGCGTTCGGTGACGATCGCTACCTCGGGGATGTTGCGCCGGTCCGCCGGGGTGAAATCGCGTCCCTGAAGGACGTCGAGCCCCAGGGCCCTGAACAAATCGCCACCGGCAGAAGCACCGACTGTAAGGCGGGGTTCGTCCGGGCCCGAGGTCCACACCAGATCACGACCCGACAGAAATACCTCGTTGCCGAATCGGATCGGGGAGGAAGTCCACAACAGATCGCGACCCGACAGCCC
>DASTDQ010000794.1:0-4700 GCA_035710305.1 Vicinamibacterales bacterium
GCGCCGGCATACACATGAGCGACATCCCGTCGTTTCCCTACCACCTGCTCTGGGAAGAACGCAGCGTCCGGTCGGTCGCCAACCTCACGCGGGCCGACGCCCGCGAGTTCCTGACGCTGGCCGGGGATCTACCCGTCCGCACGCACGTCCGCACGTATCCGCTGGCCGAGGCGAACCGCGCGTTGGAGGATTTGCGCGAAGGCAGGCTGACCGGCGCGGCCGTCCTCGTTGCTTAGGCTAGAGTTGAGAGCTCGTCTAGCTCCGCGTGAGTTTCACAACCGGGATGTTGAGATCGACTCGCTTGCGGTTGCGGATCACGGTCACGGCAGCGGTGCTGCCGATGCGGGCGTCCGACATCAGGCGCCACAGGTGGCCGGGGTCATCCACCGGGGTGCCGTTGAACGCAACGATGACATCGCCGGGCCGCATCCCGCTTTTGTACGCGGACGAATCCCTGAACATCTGATAGACGACCGCGCCCTTCGTATCGGGCGTGCCGAGCTGCTCGGATAGTCGCGTTGTCACCCCGCGGTAATCGTCCGGCGCGAGGCCGATCGTGCCGCGGCGCACTTCCTGGTACTGCTGCAGATCGCTGACGATCCGCTGCGCCAGATTGCCGGACACCGCGAAGCCGATCCCCTGGTAGCCGCCGCTCTCGCTGTAGATGAAGGTGTTGATTCCGACCAGTTCGCCCCGCGTGTTCACGAGCGCCCCGCCCGAGTTGCCGGGGTTGATCGCCGCATCGGTCTGAATGAAGTCCTCGTATCTCGAGACGCCGAGGTTCGTGCGACCGACGGCCGAGACGATGCCGAGCGTGACTGTCTCGCTGAGTTGATAGGGGTTGCCGATGGCAAGGACCCACTCGGCCACTTTCAGACGGGAAGAATCGCCCCACGGGATCTTCGGAAGGCCGGTCGCCCCGATCTTCAGCAGCGCGAGATCGGTGGCCGAGTCGTAGCCCACGAGATCGGCGCGCAGCTCGCGCTTGTCGGCCAACGTGACGGTGACGTCCACCTGCTCGATCGTGACGCGGCGGTTCTCTCCGGTCACGACGTGGTAGTTGGTGAGGACGAATCCGTCCGGGCTGACGATCACGCCGGACCCAAGGCTGTTCTGCACGCCGCGTGAGCTGAATACGTCCGGGCGGCTGAAGAAGTCGAAGGGATCGACGTACTGGCGGCGCACGAGCTGCTGCGCCGAGATGTTGACGACGGCCGGCACCGTCCGTTCGGCGATGCGGCTGAAGTCGGTGAGCGTCGCCGCCGCCGACGTGGGCCCCGGCGTGTTGATCACCTGGCGGCTCTGGCCCGACGTCTGAGCGCCAGCCGCCGTCTGCTCGCGAATGGGGCCCGAGAGCATCGAGCCGGCGATGAACCCCGCCAGCAGCATGAACGCGAGCAGGAACGGCGTGAAGCGGCGCGTCATGGTCCTTGGGTTCGTCACCTGACGTCGATGCGCCGCGAGGGTCCCTCGGAGGACTTCGGACATGTCACCGTGAGCACGCCGTCGCGCAGGTCGGCGGTGACGCGTTCCGTCTCGACGGCCGCGGGCAGGTCGAACGAGCGGCTGAAGCGGCCGTGGCCGCGCTCGATCTGGTGATACTGCTCGAAGGCCGACTCGCGCTCGCGGCGGACGCCGGCGATCGTCAGTCGGCCGTCGCGGAGCTGGAGCTGCACCTCATCCTGCTCGATGCCCGACAGCTCCATGGTCAGGATGTAGGCGTCCGGCGTCTCGAGCAGATCGACCGGAGGCGTCCAGCCCGCCGGCCCCGGGGAGAGCCGGTTGAGTCGTTGCTGGATGGCGAGCAGATCTCGGAGCGGATCCCAGCGTACGAACGCCACGCCTGAATCGTACCACAAGGGTGGATGGTGGTTCGTGGATGATGGCTGGCGGCGATGGCAGGCCCAAGGTTGGCAGCGGCCTTGTGCTACGATCGACAGGTTCTGCAGACTGCATTTATGGCCACCTTACAGGCAACGCGACTCAAGAAGGGCATGCTCGTCAAGATGGATCAGGATCTCTACCGGGTCCTCGACCTCCAGCATGTGACGCCGGGCAACCTCCGCGGTTTCGTCCGCATCAAGATGCGGAACATCCGCAACGGCACGCTGTCCGATCAGAAGCTTCGATCGGAGGATTCCGTCGAACGGGCGACCCTGGACGAGCGGCAGATGCAGTACCTCTACCAGGACGGCACCGACTACTACTTCATGGACACCACCACGTTCGAGCAGGTCCACATCTCGAGCGAGGCGCTCGGCGACTCGGTGAACTACCTGAAAGCCGAGATGACCATCCAGGTCGAGTTCTACGGCAGCGAACCGGTCGGCATCGAGCTTCCGGTGACGGTGGACCTGAAGGTGACCGATACCGCGCCGGGCATCAAGGGCGCCACGGCAAGCGCGCAGGTCAAGCCGGCGACGCTCGAGACGGGCCTCGTCGTGCAGGTCCCGCCGTTCGTGAACCCGGGCGACTCGGTCCGGGTCAGCACCGACACGGGGGAATATCTGTCAAGAGCTTAGTCAACTCCCAATCTCCAACTCCCAATTCCCAAGTACGAAGGACAACGAACTCTTTTGGGTCGGGAGTTGGGAGTTGGGAGTTGGGAGTTGAATGATGGATGTGGTGCGCCAGCCCGTCCAGGGCTGGATAGAAGTCATCGTCGGCAGCATGTTCAGCGGCAAGAGCGAGGAGCTGATTCGCCGCCTGCGGCGCGCGCGGATCGCGCGGCAGAAGGTGCAGGTCTTCAAGCCCCGGATCGACACGCGCTATTCGACCGATCACATCGTGTCGCACGGCGAGATGCGGATGGAATCGTGCGCCGTGGACAGCTCGCGGCAGCTCCTCGACATGGTCGAGGGAGACACCGAGGTCGTCGGGATCGACGAGGGGCAGTTCTTCGACCCGGATCTTCCGGCGATCTGTGAAACGCTCGCCGATCGTGGATTGCGCGTGATCGTGGCCGGCCTCGATCAGGACTATCTCGGGAAACCGTTCGAGCCGATGCCGCAGCTGCTCGCCGTGGCGGAGTTCATCACCAAGACCCACGCGATCTGCATGGTGTGCGGCAACCCCGCGAACCATACCCAGCGACTGGTCGCGAGCGCGGATCGCGTCCTCGTGGGCGCCGACGGCCTGTACGAGGCACGATGCCGCCGGTGCTTCGATCCAGCGCTCTCCCGCGTGTAAACTCCCAACTCCCAGTCTCCAACTCCCAATCGCGGTCACGTCTGCGATAACGTTGGGAATTGGGCGTTGGGAGTTGGGGGTTGAAGACGTGACGACCGCGGAGTGGATCCCCTGGTTCGCGTGGCTGGCGCCGCGGCTGCTCCTGCTGTTCGGTGTGGGCTTTCTGGTCGCGAACCTCAGGCTCGGCGCCTCGCTGTGGGCCTACCGGCAGCGAAGCCGGTCCGCGGCGCTCGTCTGGGAAGCGGCCAGGCCGCGGTACTACCGGTTCAGCCTCATCCTCGGCGGAATCCTCTTCGTTCTGCTGGTCGTGGAGGCGGTCGTCCTCCGGCGATCGCCATGGTCGATCTTTGGCGAGGCCATGATGGTCGTCTACTACGGCTTCGCGTTCCCCTTGAGCACGCGTATCCGCAGGGGGTTCTACGGCGACGGCGTCTGGGCCGACCGGGCGTTCGTGAAGTGGTCGGAGATCTCGGCCGTGTCGTGGAAGGAGGGAGCGGCGCTCACGCTCATGCTGATTTCGCACGCGCGGAACGTGGCGCGCCCCCTGTCGGTCCCGGGGCATCTCTACGGCGAGGCCCGCCGCCTCCTGCGTGACCGGATCAAGGCGCACGACATCCGTATCGGCGGCGCCGGGCTCGAGCTGGGGGCCAGGGAGGATCGCGACGCAGTATGAATTGAAGCCCTGAACCCATTGCACCGATAATGTTCGGACATATGCCTGCACGTCCTACGTGGAAGGGGTACCTGAAGGTCAGCCTGGTCACCATCCCCGTGAAGGTGTTCCCGGCCACCGAGTCCGCCGCGGCGTTGTCGTTCAACCAGCTCCACGCCGAGTGCCAGACACGCATCCAGCAGAAGCGCTGGTGTCCGCACTGCGAGCGGGAGGTGTCCAACGCGGAGCTCGCCAAGGGGTACGAGTTCGAGAAAGGGCGCTACGTCGTGGTGTCCGATGAGGACATCCAGAACGTCCGCGTCGAATCGACCCGCGTGATCGACCTCGCGCAGTTCACGGAAGACTCGGCGATCGATCCGATCTACGTGGACCGGGCCTACTACCTCGCGCCGGACGGCGCGATGGCGGCATCCGCCTTCGCCGTCATGCGCGAGGGGATGGCCGGGAAGGCGGGCATCGGGAAGGTGGCGCTCTACGGGCGGGAGTACCTCGTCGCCGTCCGGCCCCAGAAGAAGGGGCTCGTGATGTACACGCTGCACCACGACGCCGAGATCCGCAGCATCGACCAGATCGAGGAGCTGGGATCGCTTCCGTCGAAGGTCAAGCCCGAAGAGATGAAGCTCGCCAAGCAGGTGATCTCCTCGTTCGAGGGCGAGTTGAACCTCAAGGACTACAAGGACGAGTACAAGGAAGGTCTGCGGAAGATCATCGACGCCAAGATCGCCGGCGAGGAGATCGTCGCGCCCGAGGTGCAGGAGCCGCCGAAGGTCGTCGACCTGATGGAGGCGCTGCGCAAGAGCCTCGACTCGGTGAGCGCCGACAAGAAGAAGCTGGCGAA
>DASTDQ010000795.1:0-2957 GCA_035710305.1 Vicinamibacterales bacterium
AGGTCCACGACGTGCTCCTTGTCGAACAGGATGTCGGCCTTCCGGAAGTCGGCGCCCTCGAGCAGTTCCGCGATCGCCGGCGAGAAGCTCGCGAAGCGTTTTGCCATGTCCAGGCCGCCTTCCTGCAGCTCGGCCAGCTGATCGCGCGATCGGATCATCTTCGTGCGCGGCGGGAACCCGTTCGCGCCGAGGTCGTGCTCGGGGTGAAAGTGCGTCGACGCCAGGTAGAGGTCGGCGTTCTTGCTCACCTTGTCCACTTCGCGCATGACGGCTTGACCGTTGCGCGCACCCAGGCCCGTGTCGACGACGAACGTGCCGGTGGTTCCCACGATGATCGACACGTTGGGCACCATCCCGACATTACCGTCCGGGATGACGTAGACGTGCTCGGAGATCTTCTCCGTCACTCCCTCCTTGACCATCGGCGGCTGCTGGGGCCCGCGCTGGGCGAAGGCGAAAGAGACGAACGCGACGGTCACGGCACAGGCAACGACAGGACGCAGGATGGGGATTCGCATGTAGCCTCTCGGGTATGAAGTGTACGTCGTCATATACCACACCGAAAGTCATACAGCCGCAAGGGAGGCGTGAGCCCATAATGTGGCCATGCGGACCCGGCGGCTCCCGGACGCTGCCGTCCGGCGCCTGTACGGTCGAGCGCGCGCGGAGCACTGGGACGTGCCATTCGAAACGTTTGCCGCTGCCCTCGAGCGGAGTGCGCAGCACGCCGCGTCCGGCGATCTCGACGCGCACGCGCTCGACGCGTTTCTCGAATCTCTGCACCTGGAGGATCTGGCGCTGGCGTGTGCCTGCGCCGCAGGCCATGAAGGTGCGTGGGAGCACTTCATCCGGCAGTACCGGCCTGTGCTGTACCGCGCGGCGGACGCCATCGACCCGTCAGGCGATGCGCGCGAGGCGGCCGACTCGATGTATGGCGAGCTCTTCGGGTTGAGTGAGCGCGAGGGCGAGCGGCGATCGCTGTTCCACTACTTTCACGGCCGCAGCAGCATGGCGACATGGCTTCGAGCCGTCCTTGCCCAGCGGTATGTGGACCGCGTTCGCAGCGTGCGGCGCTTCGAGCCTCTTCCTGGGGACGAGGCCCTCGACAGAGCTCGGGCCATGGCGCCTGGCGCGCCTCCGCCGCCCGCGCCAGGCGAGAATGCGGCTCGACAGGGTTACGTGGCGGCGATCCGTCGAGCCGTCACAGCCGTCGTCGCGAGCCTGGCCCCGCGGGATCGACTCCGCCTCGCCTGCTACTATGCCCAGGACCTCACGCTGGCCCAGATCGGGCGGGCCCTCGGCGAACACGAGGCCACAGTCTCACGCCACCTGGCGCGCGCCCGCCGCGAGATCAGGCACGGGGTCGAACGCCACCTTCGCGAGCACGAGCACATGAGCGAGGAGGCCGTTGCCGAATGTTTCCATTCGGTCGTCGAGGATGCCGGATCCCTCGATATCTCGGAGATGCTGGCCACGAGCAAGGAATCCGGCAATCCCCGTTCTAAGGAGAGACGCGAGAGAGCCAATGCGTGAAGACGACCGCGATCGGGCGGTGGATCGCCTTCTTCGTGACTCGCTGAAGGCGCAGGCCCTCACGCCGGCGCCAAAGGCCTGCGTGGACGGCGAAACGCTTTCGGCGTGGACGTCTGGCTCGCTTCGGGCTGAGCGCGCGCGCGACGTCGAGCGTCATCTCTCTGACTGCACACGGTGTCAGGCCTTGCTCGCCATGTTCCTTCGATCGATGCCGGAAGAGCCCGATGTCCACCCGTTCTGGTGGAGGGCCAGGCTTCGGTGGTTCGTTCCGCTGGCCACTGCGGCGACGGCGGCCGCGATCTGGTTGGCGATCCCCGTCGCCTCGCCAACCCGGCCCGCGCGCGATCAGGCGCAGCAACTCGAGCGCCCTGAAGCGGCCGCAACCGCCGCGCTCGATCAAGCTGCCGATCAGGAACCCCCGGCCCGGCTTGCCAAACAGGAGCCTCCGGCTCGGCCTCCCGAGGCGCCGAGCGGAACAGTCGCGCCAGCCGACGTCGGCAACCGCGTTGCCGAAGAGAGGCAGGAGACATTCAGCCGAGAGAGCCGGTTGGAGAGCAGCACTCGCGCTCTTGGCCGTCAGGCGAGGGCCGACGCGGGCAAGGAGGCGGCGGCGGTCGCCCAACCACGGTCCGTGACAGGCTTGGAGGCGACCGAGATCGAGATCCCCGGGCCGGGCGTGCGCTGGCGAATTCGCGCCGGCCGTGTGGTCGAGCGGTCCACGTCTGGCGGCGCCGCCTGGGACGGGGTCGTCATTCCAGTTGGACCGGATGCGCTGACCGCCGGGTCCGCGGTGTCGTCCACCGTCTGCTGGCTCGTCGGCCGGGGCGGCACCGTCTACATCACGGCCGACGGCGTCCAATTCGTGCGGGTTGCCTTCCCTGAAGCGGCGGATCTCGTCGCCGTGCGCGCCATCGACGAGCGCAGTGCGACTGTGACGGCGGCCGACGGCCGGTCCTGGCGCACCACAGATCGAGGCCAGAGCTGGACGGGCGTTGGCCGGTGAAGCCTTCGAACTACCAACTCCCAATTCCCAACTCCCAATGTCTGACTTGTCGCTTACGTCGATCCCACGCCCCTGGGATTTGGAAGTTGGAGGTTGGGAGTTTCCTGTGTAGGCTATGTGGCCGACGAGGACACCAATGACCCAGGTTTCGATCACGGTGAACGGCAAAGCGCGCAAGGCCCACGTCGAGCCGCGGACGCTGCTCGTTCACTTCCTGCGAGAACAGCTCAACCTGACAGGGACGCACATCGGCTGCGACACGACGCAGTGCGGCGCCTGTACGGTTCTCATCGACGGCCGCAGCGCGAAGTCCTGCACGATCTTCGCGGTGCAGGTGGACGGCGCCGAGGTGACGACCATCGAAGGCCTGGCCAAGGACGGCCGCCTGCATCCGATGCAGACGGGCTTCTGGGAGGAGCAC
>DASTDQ010000796.1:0-11887 GCA_035710305.1 Vicinamibacterales bacterium
TCGACCTCCAGGATCAGTTCGCTATCGGAGATGAGATTCCTTAACCACGGTTCTTTTTTCGCGAGAGCAAACATGAGAGCCCGAGTTACGATCATCTGGCTACCAGTCAACGTCCTCTAGGAGCCCCGGGATGCCCCAGCAGTCGTACTGGCTAGCCAGCCTGGCGCTAGTCTGGGGTGTGTTCTACTTCGGACTACGCGCTATTCGTGTGCTCCGCAAGCGATTCAACGCGGAGCGGAAGCGCGCCCAACAGATGTCCGAGCTGCACCTTGCGACGATCGAGGCGCTCGCACGCGCGATCGACGCCAAGGACGGCATGGCTGAAAACCACATCCGGCGCGTGCAACTCTTCGCGACGGCGGTCGCGCGCGAGCTCGGCATGACCGAACCGGAGGTCCAAGCCGTGCGAACCGCCGCGCTACTGCACGACATCGGCAAGCTCGCCGTACCCGATCACATCCTCGCCAAGCCGGGAGCGCTGACGTCGGAAGAGTTCCAGAAGGTCAAGACGCATCCGCAGGTCGGCGCGGAGATCATCGCGTCGGTGCCCTTTCCATATCCGGTGGCGCCGCTCATCCAGAATCATCACGAGCGATGGGACGGCCGCGGCTATCCGCGCGGTCTGAAGGGGGAGGAGATCCCGCTCGGCGCGCGGGTCCTGTTCCTGGTGGACTACTTCGACGCGCTCACGTCCACGCGCCCCTACCACAGGCCGATGACCTACGAGGCGGCCCTGGCCCTCATCCAGCAGGAGGCGGGGAAGGCCCTCGATCCGCGGGCGGTGGACGTCTTCGTTCGAATCTTTCCGCGGGTGCGGGCCGATGCCGAACGCGCCGAACGCGAGCTGAGTGGAACCCATTCCGGGCCGGTCGAAGGCGCGGCGCAGGCACCGGCCGCAGAGGGAAAGGCGACGGTGTTCGACGACATCGCCGACGCGCACGGCGAAATCTACGCCCTGTACCAGATCGCGCAGACGATGGGCACCAGCCTGGGCGTGTCGGACACCATGGCGCTCATTGCGTCGAAGCTGTCGAACCTGGTGCCGTTCTCCGCTTGCGCCCTGTTCCTGTACGACGAGAGCACCGACAGCCTCACCTGCCGGTTCGCGACGGGCACCGATTTCGAGCTGATGAAGCAGTTGAGGCTGCCGGCCGGCCAAGGCGTCACTGGTTGGGTCGCCCGGAACAGGCGGTCGCTCGTCAACACGGCGCCCGGAGCGGACCTCGAGGCCGGCGGCCTGAGTCTGCCCACGGTCCTCGCATCTGCCCTGGTATGCCCGCTCACGTTCCGCGATCGCGTCATCGGCACGCTGGCCGTCTATCACACCGAGCGCAGTTTCTACCGGGACGATCACCGCCGGCTGCTCGACCGCGTGTGCGAGCAGGCTGCGGCCGTCGTCCACAACGCCATCGTCTTCGAGCAGACGCAGGCGGCGTCGCTGACCGATCCGCTCACGGGCCTTCCGAACACGCGCTTCATGGCCAATCATCTGGCGCGGGAGTTGTCGCGCGCCGAGCGCGGGAGCACCGAGGTTTCGCTGATCGTCATGGACCTCGACGACTTCAAGGACGTCAACGACGGCTACGGACATCAGGTCGGCGATCGCGCGCTGCGCGAGGTGGCCACGGTGCTTCGCGGCGTGATTCGACCCTACGACGTGTGCGTTCGATACGCGGGTGACGAGTTCATCGTCGTTCTCGCCGGCTGCGGGTGGGACGAAGCCGAGTCCAAGCGACTCGAGCTGCAGGCGGCCGTGGAACGGCTGCCATTCGAAGCGAGGCCGGGCGAGCAGATGCCGCTGGCCATCAGCGCGGGCACGGCGGTGTTCCCCATCGACGGCGTCACCTACGAATCGCTGCTGGCCAAGGCGGATAGCCGCATGTACCGCAACAAGGTGCTCCACAAGCGCGACGCGCGGCAGCGCCGGAACGCGGAGTCGGCACCGGACGGTCGAGCCGCGTCCTGACGGCCGAGGTGCGAGGGTGCGCCTGCCCGCCGTAGCGCGTAGCGCGAAGGTGGGAGGGTGCGCGCGCTTCGCGGGCTACATCCCGGTCACGTGGAATCCCGAGTCGACGAGGAGCACCTCGCCCGTGATCCCCTTGCCGGCGTCGCTCAACAGAAACGCGGCGGCTTCAGCGACTTCGGATGCTTCGACGTTGCGGCGAAGCGGCGCACGCTCCGGGTAGACGTGGAGGATATTGGAGAACCCCTTGATGCCTGCCGCGGCGAGCGTCTTGATGGGACCTGCCGACACCGCGTTCACGCGGACGTTTTTCGGTCCGACGTCTGCGGCGAGGTAACGCACCGTGGCTTCGAGCGCGGCCTTCGCCACACCCATGACGTTGTAATTGGGAAACACCCGTTCGCTTCCGAGGTACGACAACGTCAGCACCGCGCCGCCCCCGCGCGATTCGAAGAGCGGCATCGCGTGCCTGGTGAGCGCGATGAGCGAGTACGCCGACACGTCCATCGTGACGCGGAACCCGTCGCGGCTGGTCATCACGAACGGCTGCTCGAGCTCCTCCCGCGGCGCGAACGCCGCGCCGTGCACCAGAAAATCGAGGCCGCCGAACTCCTGGGCGACCTTCTCGAACACGGCGGCGATCTCCGTGTCGGAGGACACGTCGCACGGCAGCACGAGCGGCTGCTCGAGCCCCTGCGAGAGCTCGTGGACGTGCTCGTCGAACCGTCCCTGATAGGTCAGCGCAAGCCGCGCGCCGCGCCTGGCGACCGCCTGCGCGATCGCCCACGAAATCGAGCGCTTGTTGGCGACGCCGACGATCAGTCCATGCTTCTGCGTGAAATCGGCCATGAGGTTATCGGGCTGCCGGCGGCGGGCTTCAGGCGACGGGCCTAACGACCGCGCTTGGGTCCTCGCCCTTGACCTCCGCCTCCGCCGTGCCGGCCGCCGTGCGGGCGGCCCGAGCCTGATCCGGGGGGGCGATTGCCGTGACGATGAGGGTTGCCGGAGTGCTGGCCCCCGTGGCGGGAACCGTGCCCCTGCCCCGAACGTGATTGAGGCGAACCGAAGCGGGATTGACCAGACGATCCCTGTCCGCCGTGCCGTGACGGCCGCTTTCCGCGAGCACGGTTCCCATTCCGTTCCTCGTCGAATCGCCCGCCCTGCCGGATCGTGAAATCGGGCGCCTTGCGTTCGGGCACCTGTCCTTCGGGACGCGGCAGCGTCGCGCGGATGAGCGGCCTGTGCACCGGCCACTCGTCTTCGGCGTCACCGGCCGTCTCGCTCACGACGTCGGCGTCCTCCGGCCCCGGCGGCGGCTCGGCAGACTCGACCGGCTCGACAGCGTTGTCGGCTTCGATCGCCTCCTCGGGCTCGGACGCGACCAGGGCGGGCGGGTCGGCGGACCGGGGCGCCACGGCCGCTGGGACGACAGGCTTCTTCTTCTGCCGCGGCGGCGGAGCTTTGGCTTCCTTGTACTCGTGCTCGGCGTCACACGTGGTGCAGCGTGTCCGCTTCACCTCGTCTTCAATCATCGCGACGACCGCATGGTTGGTGATGCGGCGCTCGCGCGGACAGTAGTCATCGAGAACGTCACCGAGCCGAACCCGGCGATGCTGCATGAACTCCCCCGGAGCAACCTTCAGGTGGGGCGGGTGAAATCAGGGTGAAGGTTCGTGTGAGTGTAACACGGACACCACCCACTGCTGACATTCCTCCAAGGCGTTGCGCACGGCCGACGGGTTGGTCGACTGGGGCGTTCGCCGCGCCTGCACGGACGCCAGCGCGGTCGCGGCGCGGGGTGCGTCGTCTCCGAACATTTCGCTCGCCTCGCGCCATTCGGCCATGGTGAGCGAGCTGAAATCACGCCCCTCGGCCAGCAGCCTCCGCACCATGGCGCCCACCACTTCATGCGCCCGGCGAAACGGCATGCCGCGGGCCACGAGGTAGTCGGCGACATCGGTGGCCAGCAGCAATCCGGAGGCCGCGCTCGCGGCGCGGTCGGCGTTGATCGACAGCCGGGACACGACCGCGGCGGCGGCGCCAAGCGAGGCCGCGTACGCCGCTTCGGCGTCGAACACCGCTTCCTTGTCCTCCTGCAGATCCTTGTTGTATCCGCTCGGCAACCCTTTCATGGTGGCCAGCCAGCCTGTGAGCCGGCCGATGGCCCTCCCCGACTTCCCCCGCACGAGCTCGAGCGGGTCGGGGTTCTTCTTCTGCGGCATCATGCTGCTGCCGGTCGCCGATTCGTCAGCCAGGTCGAAGAAGCCGTGCTCCTCGCCGGTGAAGATGATCAGGTCCTCCGAGAGCCGGCTCAAGTGCACCATGCCCAACGCGGCCGCGTAGAGGAACGACGCCACGAAATCACGATCGGACGAGGCGTCCATGCTGTTGGACACGACGCGCGAAAAACCGAGCGCCCGGGACAGCAGGCCCGTATCGACGGCGTAGCTCGTGCCGGCGATCGCGCCCGAGCCGAGCGTCAGCGCGTCCGCTTCGGAGCCGGCGGCCGCAAGACGGGCGTGATCGCGCCGCAGCGCCGCGGCGTGGGACAGGAAGAAGTGCGCGACCAGCACCGGCTGGGCGCGGCGCAGATGCGTATAGGACGGCATGATCGCGGAGCCCGCGCCTGCCGCCCGATCGAGGCACGCAGCGACGAGCCGGGCCACGCCGCGCTGGAGGAGCGGGATCCGGCGGCGCAGATAGAGCCTGAGATCGAGAGAGACCTGTTCGTTGCGCGATCGCCCGGTGTGCAGACGGCGTCCTGCGTCGCCGATTCGTTCCACGAGCTGCCGCTCGACAAAGCTGTGCACGTCCTCGTCGCCGCCGCTGATCCAGGCCGGGTTGCGGCGCCCTTCGTCGAGAATCTCCTGGAGTCCGCCGAGGATCGCGGCGACGTCGTCGGCCGACAGCACGCCGGCCGCGCCAAGCGCCTGCGCCCACGCGATGCTGCCCGTCACGTCGTCCTCGAAGAGCACGCGGTCGAAGCCGAACGAGACGCCGAACTCGAAGGCGGCGGGATCGGGAGCGCGGTCGAAGCGTCCGGACCAGAGCGTCACGCCTGATTCACCAGTTCCACTTCGGGATCACGTGGAGACGAAGGCATGTCTGTCCCGGCCTGAGCGAAGTCGAAGGCGGACCCGTGCGAGGGTGCCAGTGCACACGTGCCGTTCAGGACGGCGAGACGGGCCACGCCGCTCTCGCCCGCTGCCGCGAGCGCCGTGCGCAGCACGACGGCGGCCGGCGCATCGCACACGACCTGGCGCCCGTCAACGCTGGATTCGAACCGTCCGACGCCGTGGCGCCCGGCGATGAGCGTGAGGCTTTCGACGAGCTCCGCCGGCGACATCGGCACGCCGTTGATCGACACCGGCACGCCGGACTCGACGCCGATGTCGAGGCGGGCGTGCTCCGTGGACGTCGTGGCGGCCGGCCGGACGATGGAAGGCGCCTCATCCCCGCGCGGCCAGCTCACGAGCCGGCCCCACAAGTTCTCGTCGATCCGGTACCCGACACTCGTTCGATCTGCGGGCGCGATGCCGCGCGACGGCGCCAGTACGGCCGCCGACGGGTCGATCGCCGCGATCGCCGCGTCCAGCGCGTGGTCGGACGAGCCGTGTGCCACCGACCGCGCGCCCTCGATCCGCGCGATCTCCAGGAGCGCGCGGGCAATGAGCGGAAGCGGCCACTGGTCGATCCGCGGACAGCCCCCGTCGCCGAGAGTGCCGCGCAGGAGGGGCCCTGTAAACGCCGCGCGCGCCAGCTCGTCGCGCACGTCCACGACGTGAGCCCGCCGCGCGCCGCACGACAGCGCCCTCCGCCGCAGCTCGCCCAGGTCTTCCCGCTGACCCACGTCGAGGGAGACGGTGACGATGTCGGTCGCGTAGGTGTCCGCGAGCCAGCGGACGGCCATCGACGAACTGACCCCGCCTGAATAGGCGAGCACGATCGGCGTCATAGGTGCGACATCTCCTCCAGGCGTTTGACCAGCGTGCGCGCGCGCCGCGCATCGGGCGCGACAATCAGGATCGTGTCTTCCCCGGCAAGAGTCCCGACCACGTCGGGCAGCCCCGCCCCGTCGAGCGCGGCGCACAGCGACTGCGCGTGCCCCAGCCCCGTCTTCAGGAGCACGAGCTGCTGGACGCGGTCGATCCGCCGCAGCTGCGATGCGAGCGCGCGCTGCAGCATGGACTTCGACGTGTGCCCGTTCGGCTCGGCCGCCACCGGCGTCTGATACGCGCCATGGGGACCGCCCTTCACGAGACCGAGCTCCCGGATGTCCCGCGACAGGGTCGCCTGCGTCACGTCGAACCCCGAGGCGCGGATCATGCGGCGCAGCTGCTCCTGGCTGCGCACCGGCTCACGCCGGATGACGTCGAGGACGGCCGACTGTCGTCGCGCTTTCATTGGCTCTCGGCTCCCGGTTCCTGGGCCTGGCTGAGGCCTGAGGCCTGGGCCCTGAGCCCTGCCAAGAGCATAACGCAAGACTTGACTGTTTATACATACCTCTGTATAAATATTCTTTCGGATCGAGCTATCATGGCCCTTACGAGCCCTCTTGCGACCGAACGCTCCGACGCCGCGCCGCCGCAGCTGACGCGCGTGGCGATCGCCGGCGCCACGGGATACGCCGGACAGGAACTGGTCCGCATCCTGGCCCGCCATCCGCGCGTGAGGCTGACGGCGGCCATGTCCTCCGGCGCAACCAGCGCGCCGCGGCCGCTCCCCTCGCTCGCGCGCATCTGGGATGGATCCATTCAGCCGCTCGACGTGGATCGCCTGGCGAACGACGCCGACGTCGTGTTCCTGGCGCTTCCCGAGGCGGCATCCGCCGAGCTTGCGCCGGTGCTCCTCGACCGCGGCGCCCGGATCATCGACCTCTCCGGCGCGTTCCGGATCCGCGACGCCGCCCATCGGCAGCGGTGGTACCCGGCGACGGCCGCGCTGCCCCAGGGCACGGTGTACGGCATGACCGAGGGTCGGCAGACGGAGATCCGCCGCGCGCGTCTCGTCTCGAACCCGGGCTGCTATCCAACGGCGGCGCTGCTGGCGCTCGAGCCGCTTCATCGCGCCGGCCTGCTCACGGGTCCGGTGATCGTGGACGCCAAGTCGGGCGTCTCGGGCGCGGGCAAGACGCCGTCCGAGCGGACGCACTTCTCCGAGAACCATGGCAGCGTCGCGGCCTACGCCGTGCTTCAGCACCGTCATACGGCGGAGATCGAGCAGGAGATCGGCGCGCCCGTCACCTTCGTTCCGCACCTGGTCCCGCTCGACCGCGGAATCCTGGAGACGATCTACGGTCACCTGTCGGCTGGAGCGACCGAGTCCCGCGTGTCCGAGGCCTTCAAGGCCGCTTACGCGGACGCGCCATTCGTCCGGCTCACCGGCACCGCGATGCCCGAGATCAAGCACGTCGCGCACACCAACTTCTGCGACATCGGGTGGGTTGTGGACGAGGAACGCCGGCGGATCGTCCTGGTGGCGGTGCTCGACAACCTGCTCAAAGGCGCCGCGGGCTCCGCCGTCCAGAATCTCAACGTCATGCTCGGCCTCGACGAGCGGACGGGACTCCTGTGACCAGACGTCCTCGCCTGGTCCTGAAGCTGGGCGGCGAGCTGCTCGAGCAGTCGCAGGACCTGGGCCGCGTCGCGCGGGCCGTTGCCAACCTCGCCGCGCGCGCCTCGCTCGTGGTCGTCCACGGCGGCGGCCGCGAGATCGACGCCGCGCTTCATGCCGCGGGCATACCCAAACAACAGGTGGACGGGCTGCGAATCACCGACGCCCGCACGCTCGACGTGGTGGTTTCGGTCCTGGCGGGCGCAATCAACACGCGTCTGGTCGCGGCCGTGCGCCGCGCGGGAGCTCGACCCGTCGGATTGACGGGCGCCGACGCGGCCGTCGTCACCGTCAAGCGGGCCGCGCCCATCGTCAGCCTCGCCGGCGACAGGGTCAACCTCGGCCTCGTGGGTGCCCCGGTGAACAACGGCACGCCGCGACTGCTTACCGATCTGCTGGCGGGCGGCTACGTCCCGATCGTCGCGTGCATCGGCGCCACCCGCGACGGCCGCCTGCTCAACGTGAACGCCGACACGCTCGCATCGCATCTGGCGCGAGCCCTCGGCGCGACGCGACTCGTGATCGCGGGCGGGACGTCCGGCGTTCTCGACGAACAGGGGAAGACGATCGATCGACTGACCATGCGGGACGCGGCTCGCCTGGTGAAAGCCGGCGTCGCGAACAAGGGTATGGTGGCCAAGCTCCAGGCCTGCCGCGCCGCGCTGCAGGGCGGCGTCCGCGACGTCGTCATTGCCGACGGCAGGCGAACTTCACTCGGTACGCTCGCCGATCCGTCCGCGCCCCTGTCGGCGTGCACACAGGTGATCCGATGACAACGTTCAGCGACATCCAGGCCCGGGAATCGCAGTTCGTCCTCAACACCTACCGGCGGCAGCCGGTCGCGTTCGTCCGGGGCAAGGGCCCGCGTCTGTACGATGTGGACGGCCGCGCCTACCTGGACTTCGTCTCGGGCATCGGCGTGGCGTCGCTTGGACATGGACACGCCGGTCTCGCCGCGGCGATCGCCGATCAGGCCGCGACGCTGATCCACACCTCGAACCTGTACTACCATCCGTTCCAGGCCGAGGCGGCGTCACGCTTGTCGGCGCTCTCCGGCCTGCCGCGATCGTTCTTCTGCAACAGCGGCACCGAGGCAAACGAAGCCTGCCTCAAGTTCGCGCGGCGGTACTGGTACACGCAGGGCGTCACGGATCGCACGGGGTTCGTCGCGATCGAAGGCGCGTTCGCGGGACGGACGATGGGCGCTCTCGCGATCACGCACGACGAGCATTACCGCACGCCCTTCGGGCCGCTCGTCGGACCGGTGACCTTCGTGAGCGCCGACTCGCCGGAGGCGCTCGTTGCGGCCGTCGGCGACCGGACGGCCGCGGTGATTGCAGAGCCGATTCGGGGCGAGGGCGGCATCCGTCCGCTGCCGCGCGCGTTTTCGGATGCGATCGCCGAGGTGTGCCGCCGGACCGGCACGCTCCTCATTGCCGACGAAGTCCAGACAGGGCTTGGACGGACCGGATACCCGTTCTACTTCAAGGCGCTCGGGTGGCAGCCCGACCTCGTGTCGGTCGGCAAGGCGCTCGGGTCGGGCGTGCCCGTGGGTGCGGCGCTCGTCTCCGAGCGGGTGGCCGCGGCCATCTCCCCCGGCGATCACGGCAGCACGTACGGAGGAAACCTTCTCGCCACGCGGGCCGCCGTGTTCTTCCTGGAACAGCTGATGGATCGTGGCTTGCTCGAGCACGTGCGCTCGGTCGGCGACCATCTCGAGCGGCGCCTCCGCACGATCGCGCTCAAGCATCCCCTGATTGTGGAGGTGCGCGGAGCGGGCCTGATGCGCGGGGTGGAGCTGCGCGTGGACGCAACGCCGGTCGTCGACCTGGCCCGCGAGCGCGGACTGCTGGTGAACCGCACGAACGAACGGGTCGTCCGGCTGCTGCCGCCGCTCACGATCGAGACGGCAGACATCGACGCCGGCATCGAGATTCTCGACACCGTGCTAGCAGAAGTTCCCTCCGAGGTCCACGCATGAGCGCGGTGCCTGTGGCTCTTGCGATCCGGCGGGCCATCGTCGCGCCGCCCGTTCACGAGGCGGTGAATGTCGATTACTCGATCCGCGCCGCGCGCGAGTCCGACGCCGACGCCATCCATCGGCTGATCTCGGAGCACCTGGCGGAAGGCCGCCTGCTGCCCCGGAGCCGGGACGAGATCCGCAGCCGCGTGCACCGCTTCATCGTCGCGTCGGACGAAGCGGGCATCGTGGCCTGCGCCGACCTCGCGCCCCTGAGCCGCCGGGTCGCCGAAGTCCGATCGCTCGTGGTCGCCGACGAAGCGCGGTCGCGCGGCATCTGCCGTCGCCTGGTGCAGGAACTGGAGCGCCGGGCGCTGGCCGCGGGGTTCGCGACGTTGTGCGCGTTCACGCACGCGCCGGGCTACTTCGTCAAAATGGGCTTCTCCGTCGTGCCGCACACATGGCTGCCCGAGAAGATCGAGGCCGACTGCCGGGCATGCGCGCAGTTCCGCCGCTGCGGCCAGTACGCGGTCATGCTGCCGCTCGTTGCCTCGCCCGTCGCGCGAGTGCCGGCCGAGTCCGCTCATGCCTGAAGCGCCGGCCATTCGCGACGTCGCCATGACGCCAGTGCCGGGCGGTGTGACGGCGCCGGAAGGATTCCGGTCGGCCGCGTTGCACTGCGGAATCAAGGCGGCCGCGGGCGCTCTCGACCTGGCGATCATCGCCGCCGATGCGAGCGTTCCGGCGGCCGGCATCTTCACGACGAACCTCGCGCAGGCAGCACCTGTGCTCGTCTCGAAGCGCCACCTCTCCGCGAGCGGCGGGATGGCCAGGGCGATTGTCGTCAACAGTGGATGCGCCAACGCGTGCACGGGCGATCGTGGAATGTCGGACGCCGTCCAGATGGCTGCCGACGTCGCCTCGGCGCTGTCGTGTCCGGCGGAGCACGTCCTGGTCGCCTCGACGGGGGTGATCGGCGTCAACCTCAAGATGGACAAGGTATCGCCCGGAATCGCGAGCGCCGCGGCGGCGCTTGCGCGCGGCAGGGGAAGCGAGGCCGCGCGCGCGATCATGACCACCGATCCCTTCTCGAAGGAACACGCGATCACCGTCCAGGCGGCCCACGGATCGTTCACCGTGGGGGGCACGGCGAAGGGCTCCGGCATGATCGAGCCCAACATGGCCACGATGCTGGCGTTCCTGACGACCGACGCCCGCGTGCCGGCCCCGATGCTGCACCACGCCCTGACCGAGTCGGCTCGCGATACCTTCAACGCCATCACGGTGGACGGCGATGGCTCGACCAACGACTCGCTCTTCGCGATGGCCTCGGGCGCGAGCGGCCTGGCGATCGACGAGGAGTCGTACCCGGCTCTCGTCGCGGCGTTCCTGGCCGTCTCGACGGACCTTGCGCTCGGCATCGTCCGCGGCGGCGAGGGCGCGACCAAGGTCATTGCCGTCCACGTGAGCGATGCCGCCAGCCGCGACGACGCACGGCGCGTCGCGAGGACGATTGCCAACTCGCCGCTGGTGAAGACCGCCGTTCACGGCGCCGATCCCAACTGGGGCCGGATCGTCGCGGCGGCCGGGAGAGCCGGCGTGAAGTTCGACATGGGGCGCGCCACCGTGCGGGTTGGCGGCGTCCTCCTCTTCGATCACGGGCTGCCGCATGACGAGGCCGCCCCGCTCGCGGAGGAGCACATGAAGGGAACGGACGTCCGCATCGACGTCAGCCTCGGAACCGGGGGGCGTCAGGCGGCCACGATCTGGACGTGCGACCTGAGCGCCGAGTACGTGCGGATCAACGGAGCCTATCGCACGTGAGGAACTCCCCCGCGCCGGCCGGCTTCGCCAAGGACTTCCTGTCGATCCTCGACCTGTCGCACGACGATCTCGAGCGGCTGCTGCGGTCCTCGGCGCAGATGAAAGCGGAGCGACGCCTGCGGCGGCAGGCGCCGTCGGCCGCCGCTCTGGCCGGCCTGCACGTGGCGCTGCTCTTCGAGAAGCCGTCTCTCAGAACACGATCGACATTCGAGATCGCCATCCGCGAGCTCGGCGGGGACACGCTGCACCTGCCGGCCGAGTTCGCCGAGGGCGTCCGCGAGCCCCTCGAGGACATCGCGCGCAACCTCGAGCGCTGGGTGAGGGCCCTCGTGATCAGGACCTTCGGACAGGACAAGGCGGCGACACTCGCCGCCGCTGGACGGCGCCTGCACGTGATCAACGCGCTTACCGACGAGGAGCATCCGTGCCAGGCGCTTGCCGACGCGTTCACGCTCCGCGAGCGCTGGGGTGACTGCCGGGGCAGGACGATCGCCTTCGTGGGCGACGGTAACAACGTCGCCGCGTCC
>DASTDQ010000797.1:0-2497 GCA_035710305.1 Vicinamibacterales bacterium
GCCCACGCCGCTGACGCCGCCGAACTCCTGAGAAAGCGCGTCGTACAGGCTTCGGCGCGCCGGATAGACGACGAGCTGCACGTCCTCGTCCTCCGGAATGCGGGCGCGCTCCTTGGCGATCGCGATCGCCGTGTCGAGCCCGCCGAGGGCGTCAACCAGCCCGTGCTCCATCGCCTGCCGTCCCGTCCACACGCGACCGCCCGCCACGGCGCGGATCTTTTCGGGCGTGGCCTTTCGAGACTCGGCGACTCTCATGACGAAGCCGTCATAGACGTCGTTCATGTAGGCCTCGATCCTGGTCCGTTGCCCCGGCGTGAACCTCTCGAAGGGCGAGTAGATGCCGGCGTTGACTCCGTTGATCACTTCCTCGCCCGCCGCCCCGATCTTGTCGAGCGACCCGCCGATCACGATCTTGCCCACGATCACGCCGATCGAGCCGGTGAGCGTTCCGGGCTGCGCGACGATGACCTCGCCCGGGATCGCGATGTAGTACCCGCCTGACGCCGCCAGGTCTGACATCGAGGTGACGATCGGCCTCGACGGGTTGTCCTCGCGCGTGATCATGAGCTCGCGCCAGATGACGTCGGACGCCACCGCCGATCCGCCAGGGCTGTCGATTCGAACCACGATTGCCTTGATCGAGTCGTCTTCGCGGATTTTCTTGATCTCCTCCACGAGCGTGTCGGAGCCGACGACCGGCCCGTTCAGGACGTCGTAGGTGCTCCTGCCTGACGCGATGGCCCCGACGGCGTACAGAACGGCAATCCGCGATCGAGGGCGGAAACCGACCGACTCGGGCTTGACACGCTGGTAGTCCAGGCCGTCAATGCGCGACCGGTCATCGTCGGCAAGCTCCGGCACGAGGTCGGCGAGCTGGTCCTCGTACGCAAGCTCGTCGACGAGCCCCATCTCGAGCGCCTGCTTCGCCACGAGGGGCCCCTGGTCGAGGAGGGCGCGGACCTCCGCTTCCGTTTTCTTCCGGCCCTCGGCGATCCCTTTCACGAGCTGGTTGTACATCTCGCGATTGAGCGACTGCGTCATCTCGCGATGCTCCGGGGTGAACCCTCTCTCGGTCAACTGATTGGCCGCCGTCTTGTAATCGCCGGTGTGGACGAAATCAGGATAGGCGCCGAGCTTGTCCAAGGTGCCGCGCAGGAAGATCTCGTAGGAGGCGACCCCGGTCAGATCGAGCAGGCTGGTCGGCATGAGGAACACACGGTCGGCCGCGCTGGCAAGGTAGTACTCGCGCTCGCCTCCGTATTCGAGAAACGCGACGACGGTCTTTCCCGACTTCCGGAAGTCGAGGACCGCGTCGCGAAGCTCCTGGACCTTGCCCCAATACGGAAGCTCCAGGATCGACGGCGACAGGAGGACCGTTCGGACCCGCGGGTCGCGTCTGGCCTTGCGGAGCGATTCAACGAATCCACGCACCGTGGCCACCTCCCGTCCGAGCACCTGCCCGACGACGTTGTCGGGCTGCATCTCGGCGAGGTCGCCGGCGGGCCGCAGTACGAGCGTCGCGGATGATGGCACCGATGGCGCGCTCGACATGACGACGAACATCAGCGCGAGGCTGGCCAGCGACACGATGACCGCCAATCCGATGAGTGCCAACACGAGACCGATACCCCGTCGTACAGCCACGATGCCCTCCTGGAAGGTGAGATGAATTCCATTGTACGGCTTCGGGCTTCGTGCTTCGGGCTCCAAGCACCGGCCGCAGGGTCTATAATCGCGAGCCGTGTCGAAATTCTGGACGGTCATCCCACTTGTCCTGCTCGCAGCGTATGGCTGTCAGTCGGAGCCCGCGAACATGGGTCAATCAAACATCACCGAGCTCGTCAAGACCGACAACGTGACAGGCAGCGGCAACGAAGCGGTCGCCGGACGCCAAGTCACCGTGCACTACACAGGCTGGCTGTACGACCAGGCACGCGCGGACCACAAGGGGAAGCAGTTCGACAGCTCGCGCAGCTCCGGTCAGCCATTTCAGTTTCGCCTCGGGGCCGGACGGGTCATTCAAGGGTGGGACGAGGGCGTGGCCGGCATGAAGGTTGGCGGCCGCCGTACGCTCACCATTCCGCCCCATCTCGGCTACGGCAGCCAGGGCGCCGGCGCCGACATTCCACCGAACTCGACGCTGTTGTTCGAGGTCGAGCTGCTGGACGTGAGATAGCCACGAAGACACGAAGAACAGCCACGTGATCTTCGTGCCTTCGTGACTGACTTCTTAGACCTCGAGATTGAATCGCTCGACGCCGCCGGTGACGGCGTTGCCCGTCACGGACGGCGCGTGATGACCGTTCCATTCACCATCCCCGGGGAGCGCGTGCGCGTTCGTCCCGGGCCGGTGCGTCCCGGCGCGATGGTCGCTGTACTCGTTGCGGTGCTCCGGGCGTCCCCGTATCGAGTTCAGGCGGCGTGCGCTCATTTCGGTCCCGGCGCAGAAGGCGGGCGAACGTGCGGAGGTTGTTCGTGGCAGCACATCGCCTACCCC
>DASTDQ010000798.1:0-7348 GCA_035710305.1 Vicinamibacterales bacterium
CAGCAGGAACGCGTCCCAGTCGGGGTACTTCGGGTCGAGCAGGTGCATCGGTTTCTCCGACACGAGCTTCCAGATCGGACCTTCCCTGCGGCGCACGGTCCTGTAGTCGAACTGCGGATCGGCAGCCACGCACTCGACCACGACGAACGCAATCACGGCATTCGACGCCTCCTCGCGAAACATCCGTGTCAGCCGGTAGCCGCCCGAACCGGGCGAGGCGTGGCCATCCCAGTCGCGCTCGACGATCTCCCGGAAGCGGGCGCGTGCGTCGTTGTTCCTGACCGCGGCGTCCGTCAACGTCCCGAGAATCAGGTCGCGCCAGCGCGCAAGGAACTCGGCGCTCGTGTCGAGCTGGATGTTCAGGAAGTCGCGGGGCGAGAAGTGGTCCTGCGCTTCGAGACGCTCGCGGATGATCCGCGCGCGCGACCCGATCTCGTAGTTCCCGTCGCCGATGCGGGCCAGCATCTCGCCATCGACGACCCTGGCGTTGGCGGTCCAGATGCGCCCGCTCGCGGGGTTCAGGATTCGCGGATACTCCGCGGGCGGAAGCCACCCGCTCCATCCGCGCGAGCCGTCCGCCCACGACGCGGGGACTCTGCCGTCCACTCCCACGCGCCGGGCCATGGCCCCGTAAATGGTCCACCCGATCCCTCCGCTCCGGTCGGCGACGACGAAGTTCTGGCCGGGAGCGCCGAGTCCGTTGACAGCCGCAAACGCCTCCTCGATGGACCTGGCCGACTCGAGCCCCGCCGCCGAGACGGCGAGGCGTTCGGCATCGTGCGCCACCCATCGCAGCGCCCGCGCGCGGCCATTGTGGTCCGGCTCCATCACGGGGCCCCAGATGGTCCACCGGACCGGCACCCGGTACGGCGGCCGCCCGGGAATCTCGATCGCTTCGTCGTAGCGATCGAAGGTCCGCCAGCCGTCCGGCGTGCGGTAGCGGTTCTCGTCGCTCGGATCGACGTCGAGCAGCACGAGGTCGCTCCAGTCGCCCTGCGAGTTGGTGAAGCCCCACGCCACGTATGTGTTGCTGCCGACGACGAGCGAGGGGATGCCCGGAAGCGTGATGCCGATCAGCCTGTGCGGCGACGAGGGATCGGCCGGGTCGGGCCATTCGAGCACGGCCCGGTACCACGTGTTCGGCACGCGTACCTGGAGGTGCATGTCGTTGGCGAGGAGCGCGCCACCGCCGGTCGTGAGGCGGCCAGCGACCGCCCAGTTGTTGCTTCCCAGCACGGCTTCGCCGCGTGCAACTCCCAACTCGCCAACCCCCGACTCACCAACTCCCAACCCCCAAGGAAGCCGGATCTGCCCGAGGTCCGGTATCGGAACACGACCGCGCTCTGGCCCCGGCCTGATGCGATAGCGGCGCTCGCCCCACATCCGGGCGCGCAGGTCGTACACGTCCGGGCCCGGAATGGGCGGCACCGAAAACGCCTCGCCGACAACGGGCGAGTCCCACTCGGTGCCGATCGGGGCGAGGAAGTACGCCATCGCCTCGGGCAGCACATCGTGCATCGTCGCGAGCGTGGCTTCGTAGGCGCCGTCCGGATCCTGCAGCGTGATGAACATCGAGAGGACGACGAGCAGGGAGTCCTCGGTGCGCCAAGGCGCCGGTTTCTGCCGAAGCAGCAGGTACTCGAACGGCGGCGCGCCCAGTTGCGCAAGGCCGCTGTTGACGCCCGCGGTGTACGCATCGAGAATCACGCGCCACCGGGCATCCATCTTTTCGAGCGCGCGCTCCGCTTCGGCGCGAAAGCGGTGGACGCGGACCTGGAGATCCGCTTCGAACGCTCGCCCTCCCAGGAGCGCCGACAGCTCGCCCGCGGCGCGCCGGCGCGCGAGATCCATCTGGAAGAACCGGTCCTGCGCGTGGAGGAAGCCCGTGGCGAGCGCGACGTCTTCGCGCGAAGCACCGGCGATCGTCGGAATGCCGAGCGCGTCGCGCGTCACCGTGACCTGCGCCGAGAGGCCTTCGACCCGCAGCGTGCCGGCGAGCAGCGGAAGGCTGGCCCGAAGCCGGCCTCGCGCCCAGAGACCGAGCGCCAGGGCGGCCACCACCAGCACGACCCCCAAAGCCACGAGCGCGCGGAGTACCCGGCGCATTGAGAGGATCTTCATCAATGCCTTGTAAAATGCTGACCGGCGATGACACGGACCCGTTACGGACTCTCTCCCTGGTTCGAGACCTTTCCTCGTTCGCGCCGCCCGGGCCATCCACGTCTTCGCGGCGAACTCTCCTCGGACGTCGCCATCATCGGCGGCGGGTTGACCGGTTGCGCCACCGCTTACGCGTGCGCGGCCGCCGGGTTGAATTCGATTGTGCTCGAAGCTGGATCCCTCGGGCAAGGGGGCACGGCCCGCGGCGCGGGACTGTTGCTGCCGGAGCCCGGGCCCGACTTCAGAACCCTTGCGAAGCTGCACGGGCTGCGCGCCGCCCGGCGGATGTTCGAGCTCTGGCGCCGCGCGTCGCTCGACGGGGGGTCGCTCATTCGACGCCTGGGGATCTCCTGCGGCCTCGAACCCGGCGGCAGCCTGACGGTGGCGTCGTGGGACGGCGAGAAGGCGCTTCGCCAGGAATGCGACGCGCGCACGCAGGCCGGGCTCGATGCTCAGTGGGTCAACGCGGCGTCCATCAGCAGAACCTCGGCGCTCGAAGCCGCGGCGGGAGTGCGTCTCGGAGGCTGCTTCACGTTCGATCCCTATCGTGCGTGCCTCGGCCTGGCATCTTCCGCCGCAAAGCGGGGCGTGCGCTTCTTCGAGCGCTCGCCGGTCAAGAAGGTTCGCGTGGGGAGCAAGCGGGTCGAGGTCGTGGGCGAGGGCGGTCTGGTTCGCGCCGCAACGGTGATCGTGTGCACGGGCACGGCCACCTCCGAGTACCACCCGTTGCGGCGGCACTTCAAGCGGCGCGAGAAATATCTGGTCATGACCGAGCCGGTCCCCGCGGCGATCCGAAAGCAGCTGGGTAGCCAGGGGCTCACGGTCGGGGACACCGCGTCGCCGCCGCATCGCATCAGGTGGACGCGCGACAATCGGCTGCTCGTCACCGGTGCGGACCAGGCCGAGACGCCGGCCAGGAAGCGGCACGCGGTGCTCGTTCAACGCACGGGTCAGTTGATGTACGAGCTGCTCCGGATGTACCCGGCGATCTCGGGCCTGCAGCCGGAGCACGGCTGGGAGTGCGTCTACGGCGAAACGGCGGACGGCCTGATCTACATCGGCCCGCATCGCAACTACCCGCGCCACCTGTTTGCCCTCGGCGGCGGCGCCGACTCGATGACGGGCGCCTTTCTCGCCTCCCGCCTGCTGGCTCGCGCCGCGTCGGGCACGCCGGAGAAGGGCGACGACGTGTTCGGCTGGACGCGATGACGAGCGCTGTCACGGCGGTGGATCTTCTTGCGATCGGACCCCACCCCGACGACATCGAGATCGGCATCGGCGGCGTCGTGGCCAAGCACGTGTCGCTGGGACACCGCGTGGGGCTGTGCGACCTGACTGCGGGAGAGATGGGAAGCAACGGCACGGTTGACGAGAGACTCGGCGAAGCGGAGGCCGCGCGCAAGGTGCTTGGCGCCGCATGGCGCGTCAACCTTCGAGTGCCGGACCGCGCCATCGGGAGCGACCAGGAGCACACACGGATCGTGGCCGGGCTCATCCGGCGTGCCCGGCCGCGCGTGGTCGCGGTCCCATACTGGTCCGATCGCCATCCCGATCACGAAGCGGCCAGCCGCCTGCTCGTCGAGGGCGTGTTCAACGCCGGGCTGCGCCGCTACGCCGCCGAGGGCGACGCCTGGAAGCCGGAGTCGATCTGCTATTACTTCATCAACGACTCAACGACGCCGTCGTTCGTGGTGGACGTGAGCGACCAGTACGAGACCAAGCGGCGGGCGCTGGCATGCTTCGCGAGCCAGTTCCGTCCGGCTCAGCCCGATGCGGTGCCGACGCGCCTGACCGCGGCCACCTTCACGCGGCTGATCGAGAGCCGCGACGCGCAGTTCGGCGCCCAGGCGGGCGTCGCCTTCGCCGAAGGCCTCGTCGTCAAACAACCCCTTCTCCGGCCGCACCTGCTACCCGAGTGACCCGGCCCCTCAACGTCGGCATCGTCTGCTACGCCTCGGTCGGTGGAAGCGGAATCGTCGCCACCGAACTGGGGAAGGCGCTCGCCCTGCGCGGGCATCAGGCGCACTTCATCAGCACCGAAACCCCCTTCAGGCTCGGGGACTTCCAGGAGGGCCTGTTCTTCCATCAGGTCCTGACGCCGAGCTACCCGCTGTTCCGCGAGCCGCAGTATCTGCTGTCGCTGACGAACCGCGTCGTGCAGGTCGCGCGCGAGTCGAGGCTCGACATCATTCACGCGCACTACGCGGTGCCGCACGCGACGGCCGCCTTCGTGGCAAGGCAGATCCTCGCCGCGGAAAAGGGAGCCGCCGCCCCTCGCGTGGTGACGACGCTGCACGGCACGGACATCACGCTCGTCGGCAGCGATCCGTCGTATTCGCACATCGTCGCGTTCTCCATCGAGCAGTCGGACGCGGTGACCGCTGTCTCGACCAGCCTTCGCGAGTCGACCTACGCCGAGCTCGGCGTCACGCATCCGATCGCGGTCATTCCCAACTTTCTCGACTGCGCGGTCCATCGACGCCGCGCGAGGCCGGAGTTGAGGCGACGGTTCTCCGGCGGAAACGAGGCGACCAAGATCGTGGCCCACGTCTCGAACTTCCGCCCCGTCAAGCGTGTGGATGCCGTCGTCGAAATCTTCGACCGCATCAGGAAGCAGGTGCCGGCGCGGCTCCTGCTCGTCGGCGATGGCCCCGATCTGCCGATGGCCCAGCAGATGGCGAGAGACCTGGGGATTGGAGGCCTGGTCGAGGCCGTCGGCGCGCAGGAGGAAGTGGTGCCGCTTCTCTCGGTCGCCGACTTGTTCCTGCTGCCGTCCTCGCAGGAGAGCTTCGGCCTCGCCGCCCTCGAGGCGATGGCGTGCGAGGTGCCGGTCATCGCGTCGAGAGTCGGCGGGCTGCCCGAAGTCATCGAGCACGGTGTCAGCGGGTTTCTCCACCCGCTCGACGCGATCGACGACATGGCGGCCAGCGGCGTGACGCTGTTGACGAACGACACCCTGCATCATGACGTGAGCCAGGCGGCGTGTCGCCGAGTGCGGAGCGACTTCTCGGTCGATCGCGTGGTACCGATGTACGAGGCCTGTTATCGCGAGCTGCTGTTGCCGGGACCATCCCTGTCTCAACCCTGACTTGGAATTCAGGAACTCTTCAGATGACCGCCTCTCCGCACGCTGTTAAGCTCACCCGCTCCACAGCTCGCCGCCTGCGAGCAGTCGAAAGGGAGAGACCTTCATGGCGCGGAGTGGCAACGTTGGACTGATCCGGGCACTGTTCGTGCTGTTCTGCGCGGCGCTTGCCCCCACCGATCGCGAGGCGGAGGCCCAGGCCGCCAGCGGACTGTCCGGAACGGTGGTCGCTCGTGGGACCAGCCAACCCGTTGCCGACGCCACTGTCACCGCCGAGGGTTCGGGGGCGACGGCAGCGACCAATGCGTTGGGCCGCTTTGAACTGCCCACCGGGGCTGCGCCGGTCACGCTCGTCGTGCGCGCGCGCGGTTACCTGGAGCTGAAGCTCCCTGGCGTTCAGGCGCAGACCGGCCTCGTCATCGAGCTCGATCCGACGCCGAACTTCCTCGAGTCGGTCCAGGTGACCGCGACCAAGTCGGCCCTGGCCGCGGGCGACGTCGCTGCGCCGACCACCAGCGTGTCACGTCAGACGATCGATCTGCGGGGCGACCAGAGACTGACCGAGGCCGTCGAGCACGTGCCAGGTGCCCTCATCTCGACCGAGCTCGGCATCTTCGAGAACGTGCTCCTCCGCGGTATGCCCCGCCAGGGCAACGAGTTCACGAACACGCTCCTGCTCATCGACGGGGTGCCGCAAACCAATTCCGGCAACGAGGCGCGCGTCGTCGCCCTGCCGATCAACGATGCGCGCAGCATCGAGATCGTCCGCGGACCGAACTCCGCGCTCTACGGTCGCACGGCGATCGGAGGCGCAATCAACCTGTTGACCGCCGACCCGACGGCGATACCGGAGCTCAGGGTCGATCTCGCGGGCGGCCAGTTCGGCACCGCGAGGGGCGTCGTCGCTGCGTCGGGACCAATCGCGCGATGGGGCGGGTTCTACGCTTCCGTTGGCACGGAGCACGGCGGCGGATACTTCAACGACCTGGTGGACCCCGACTACGACACCGGCAACGTCGCTCTGTTCGGCAAGCTGAAGTTCACGACCTCGCCGAGGTCGTTTGGCACGGTGACGATCAACCGTGTGTCGTCCAACAACAGCACGCCGACGAACGAGCCGGTGGTCGACGGCCAGTTTCTCCACGAAATCGATCCGCAGTTCGATCGGTTGACGAACCTCAACCTCCCAGGACCGACGTACTCCCAGGGAGAGACGCGCTTCACCGCCAACTACAACTGGCAGTTCTCCGACTGGGGCAGGTTCGTGGAGACGTTCGGCTATCGGGACGTGCGGCTCGAGTTCATCGAAGACGGGGACTTCATCGGCGAGCCGTACAACCTGACGAACCAGACGGTGACCATGTATCCGTTCAGTCAGGAGCTCAACGAGAGTGTGTTCTATCAGGAAGCGCGGCTCGAGGCGGGCGGGACCAGCGGATCGGTCCGTCACGACGCCACCGTCGGCTGGTCTTACGAGGACAACAGCGGCGACCTGTGGGCCGACTTCATCTACACCGACGAGGATCTCTTCGGCTTCCCGGACATCAGCTACGTGAATCCCGTCATCCCCGACCGGTCCGTGTGGCAGCACGACGAGGCCACCCGCGTCTACAACCTCGGGATAACGGGGATCTTCGGGCAGTACATGGTTCAGCCGACGTCCAGACTCCTCCTGACCGCCGCAGGACGCTATGACAGGCTGAACATGGACGCGACGCGCGGCACGGCGGCGACGGTGGAGCAAACCTTCGACGCGTTCAGCCCGAAGGTCAGCGCCACGTACAGGTTCTTCGGCAACGACAGCGGCCGTGCGCTCAACGCCTACGGCGCTTACTCGCAGGCGTTCAATCCCCCCCGCCGGCCGAGCGCCCTGATACCCGCCGATATTCCGTTGAACCTGCAGCCGGTGGACATCGAGAACTGGGAGACCGGCATCAAGGGCAGCCTGGCGGACGGCGCCGTCTCGCTCGAGGCGTCGTACTTCCACATGACCGAGGACGGCGTCGTACTGAGCCAGCGGCAGGGGGCCTTCTTCCTCCCGACCAACGCCGGCCAGAGGAAGTACGACGGTTTCGAGACCGGGCTTGGCTGGTCGGCCTCGTC
>DASTDQ010000799.1:0-3014 GCA_035710305.1 Vicinamibacterales bacterium
GCCACGATTGCCGCGGTGAAGACGCTGCTGCCCTCGAAACCGATTCGGTACGTCGTGAACACGCATCATCATTTCGACCACGCAGGCGGGATCCGCGGCTTCGTGGCGGCGGGCATCCCCGTCGTCACGCACCAGGCGAACAAGCCGTACTTCGAGCGAATCTTCAAGAACGCGTTCACACTCGAGCCGGATCGACTGGCTCGCGCGCCTCGCCCCGCGGTCCTCGAGACCGTGGCCGACAAGAGAGTGTTCGCGGATGCCGCGATGACGCTGGAATTGCACCACCTTCGCGGGTTCCTTCACGACGAGGGGATGCTGGTGGCCTATCTCCCGAGGCAGAAGCTGCTCGTACAAGCCGACGCGTTCCACCCTCGACCCGGCGCAGCCCCGCTGGCGTCGCCATCGCCCTTCACCGTCAGTCTGATCGACAACATCCGGCGCTTGAAGCTGGACGTCGAGCGCGTGGTACACGTGCACGGCGGCGTGGATCCACTCGCCACGGTCGTGAGGGCAGCGGGGGGATAAGCGAGACTCAAATTCACAACGACACGCTGCAATCTGCCGAGACTGGAGGGACGTATGAAGCCAGGTGTTCGACTCTGCACTGTGCTGGTGGCGCTGCTCACCACCCTGCACGCGCAGGTGCTCCCTCAAGCGCCTCCCGGCGACGTCGGCCTCTCGAAGGAGCGGTTGCAGCGCCTCAAGGCCGCGATGGAGACGGAGGTCGCCGAGAACCGCCTGGCGGGAGGCGTCGGGCTGATTGCCCGCAAGGGCAAGGTCGCCTATCTGGAGCCGTTCGGCGCGGCCGACAAGGAAGCCGGCACGCCGATGCGGACCGACACGATCTTTCGCATCTATTCGATGACCAAGGCTGTCACGGGTGTGGCAGTGATGGTCCTGTACGAGGAGGGGCGCTTCTCGCTCTCCGATCCTGTCTCGCGGTACCTCCCGGAGTTCGCGACGATGAGGGTCGCGGTCGAGCGCACAGACCCCGCGAGTGGAAAGCGTGTGCTCTCGCACAGCGTGCCGGCGGGGCGTCCGATCACGATCCTCGACCTTCTGCGGCACACGTCAGGCTTCAACTACGAGGGGCCGCACGACGAAAAGGGAGAGCTTAGCTACCAGAGGCTGGGACTGGCCGCGGCCGGCGGCGACGACATGACGCTGGCCGAGTTCACGAAACGGCTCGCGCAAGTGCCTTTGGTCCATGAGCCGGGAACCGTCTGGGATTACTCGTTCTCGATGGATGTTCTGGGCCGTCTCGTCGAGGTGGTATCGGGCCGGACTCTTGACCAGTTCTTCGCCGAGCGCATCTTCATGCCGCTGCGGATGAACGACACGGGCTTCTACGTGCCGGATCAGAAATGGAGCCGGCTGGCGGCGTTGTACAACCCGGCGCCGAAAGGCATTGCGCGTGCGGACGAAGGGGCACAGACGGCGCCGCGCAGAAAGCCCGCCCTGCTCATGGGCGGCGCCGGGCTCATGTCAACCGTCATCGACTACGCGCGATTCGTGCAGATGCTGTTGAACGACGGCGAGCTCGACGGGGCGCGGATCCTCGGCAGAAAGACCGTGGACCTGATGCGGTCGGACCTCCTCGGTGATCTGCCCAGAGCGCCGATCAGGCTTGTCGTCGGAGACGGCCCCGTGGTGACCGCGCAGCTTCCGCCCCCCGGTTACGGGTTCGGGCTGACGTTCGCCGTGAGCGGCGGACCAGATCGGACAGCGTCGGTCGGTTCGAAGGGTGAATACAACTGGGCCGGCGCTGCGGGCACGATGTTCTGGATCGATCCGGAAGAGCAGATGGTCGGCGTGCTCATGATCCAGAAGATGTTCGATCTGTCGACGGGGGCCAAGTTCAAGCAGCTCGCGTATCAGGCGATCGTGGCGCGGTGAAGGCCGCGATGGGCGGTCGGTTCCTGTTGGGCGTGCTCGCGTGCGCACTGTGTCCCGGCTGCGGCGAGAAGCCACTGGAACCGCCTCAGGCGCAGGATTGGTTCGTCGAGCGCGCGAAAGAGAGCGGCATCGACTTCGTTCACGTGAACGGGATGTCCGGCAAGTTCTATCTGGCCGAGATCATGGCGCCGGGCGTCGGGTTGCTCGACTTCGACAAGGACGGCGATCTCGACCTGTATCTGGTGCAGGGGGCAGGGATCGGGGGGCAGGGGGCAGGGGTTCGCGATTCGGGGTTGTCGGATCGTCTCTATCGGAACGATCTCACTGTCGCGCCCGATGGGACGCGGACGCTGCGCTTCACCGACGTCACGCGCGAGAGCGGCCTCGCGACGGCAGGATACGGGATGGGCGTTGCGGCAGGCGACATCGACAACGACGGCTGGATTGACATCTACCTGACGAAGTACGCGGCGCCGAATCAGCTGTTTCGCAACAACGGCAACGGTACGTTCACCGACATCTCCAGGAAGAGCGGAACGGACCAGCAGTCGTGGAGCGTGTCGGCCTCGTTTGCCGACGTCAACCGCGACGGCTGGCTGGATCTGTATGTCGCCAACTACCTGCAGTACAGGCTCGATGACGTGAGTCCGTGCTTCGGGGCGTCCGGGTCGCCAGGCTATTGCACGCCGGACGGCTATCAGGCCGTGCCGGACCGGTTGTACCTCAATCGCCGCGACGGGACCTTCGCCGACGTGAGCGTCAAGTCGGGTGTCACCCGCACACTCGGGCCGGGGCTCGGTGTCGCCACGGCCGATTTCAACGGCGACGGATGGATCGACATCTACGTGGCCAACGACGGGCAGGAGAATCAGCTGTGGATGAACCGGCGTGACGGTACCTTCGAGGACGCGGCGCTGCTGTCCGGGGTGGCTCTCCCGGTGACCGGCAAGGCCGAGGCCAGCATGGGCGTGGACGCTGGCGACGCGGACGGCGACGGGGACGAAGATCTGTTCATGACGGAGCTGAGCGGCGAAGGGAGCAACCTGTTCGTCAACGACGGATCCGGATCCTTCGAGGACCGCAGCACTCCCTCCGGCGTCGGCCCTGCCTCGATCGCG
>DASTDQ010000800.1:0-4156 GCA_035710305.1 Vicinamibacterales bacterium
GCGGAAGATCATCGACGCCAAGATCGCCGGCGAGGAGATCGTCGCGCCCGAGGTGCAGGAGCCGCCGAAGGTCGTCGACCTGATGGAGGCGCTGCGCAAGAGCCTCGACTCGGTGAGCGCCGACAAGAAGAAGCTGGCGAAGGCCGCGCTGGGGAAGTCGGCGGCGAAGGCGAAGGCAGCGAACGGAAGAAAGCGCAAGGCCAGTTAGCCGTTCGGAACCCGCAACGCCACGGCCAAGACCCTCCGGCCGCCGATTGATTGAGTGGGTGTCGCGCCGTCCCGGCTGACGTGTCGCTTCTGCGCGCCGGGTCGCGGCGCCCGGTCACCGGCATCTACGGCGCGCGTCTATCGGTTCGTCGGCGCTCCGCCGTCGCAATCGCCTGCCGCCCTTGCTCCTCCTTCGCGCCTCTATTCGCCGGCGATGCCGATGGCGACCTGTCGCGAGACGGGCTTGCGACACGCCGTCGCTTCAGGACCCTTCAGGCGGGCCGGCGGCTTGTCCGCTCGAGACGCAGTCTGTCGCCACACCTGCCTGTCGGGTCGGCCGGCGCCTGCGCAAGCGCCACTCAGGGCGAAGCGGGAAATCGGCTGACGCGAGCCTTCCGCGGCGAGTTCGGCTTCCGCGTTCTGGTTGTGCCGAGTGACCACGGGGTTTCGTGCCGTGTAACAGACGTCGTGTCGAATCAGCTCCTACTCGCCGCGTCAGCGAAGGAGCGACGAGCAGAAGCCGATTTCCGGCGTGCAGCGCCGGCGCCGCCGGACCGACAGGCAGGTGTGGCGACGGATCGGTCACTTTCCGAGGCGTCGACGTTCTGACAGGATCAGGTTGTACTCCGCCGTGCGCTTCCACACGCGGTTCGACATCCCGGTCAGCTGGACCGCCTTCAGGCCGTAGTACAGAAAGCAGGCGCCCAGCAGGCTGATGAGCGCGTAGCGCAGCGTCGTCACGCCCGCGTCGCCGAGCTGTCCAGCCAGCGACCCGACCACGAAGTACGACATCACCCCGGCCGCGGCCAGCAGAGGTCCCGTCACGGTGCGCGCGCCCCACGACGCGACGCGCGACTGTTTCTCCATCAGCGCCGAGATCGTCAGCAGGCGGTCGATTCCTGCGCGGACGCCGGCCATGTCGGCGCCGAGCAGCACGTCTCTCAAGCTCACCTGGGCGCGGCATGCCGCGGCCACGCGCCTGTCGCCGCGCCACCACGACGGTCCCGCGATCGCGATTCGAAAACCTGGAGCCGTCCTGGCGAGCACGTTCGAGAGCCGCGCCTGCGACTCCGGCGAGCACTCGCCCCAGGTGGACACGGCGTCGATGTCGATGCGGCGCGCCGCCGGCGTGAGCACGATCTCGTGGAGATCGCCGGATGACGCCTCCTGCAGATACGCCGCGACGTGCGGCGCCACGCCTTCGTGGAGCATGGCCTCGTGATCGAGGCAGGGGAGCAGCGGGACGGCCGGGACGGGATCGAGAGCGATGCGATAGACCTTGACGGCGAGAACGGGCCCGAACGTGCTCAGCTCGCTCAGCACGCGGGCGGCTTCAGTCGAATCAGACATCGATCGCGCCCCGGCCAGCGGTCCCGTCTAGTGGACCGTCTGCGCTGAAGTGGTACCACTTACAACCAGCCCCGGACTGCGGTTTCCCGGCCGCGACAACGGAGCGGCCGGTAGTGATCGACGAAGGACATACCGTTAGTGGCCCAAGCCCCAGATCCCCATGCCCGTCGCCGTCGGATCGCCAAGCCAGTCCGGAGGCGTCAGCCACACGAAGGCCAGAATCGCGATCACCCACAGGTCGTAGGGGAGCGTCGTCCGCTCGTCGCGCCAGAAGAACGCCCGCCAGAACACCGCCGTGACGAAGTTCGAGCCGGCCGGTATCGGCTTGTTGTTCAGTGCGAGATAGGTGTAGTGAATCCTGTTTGCCACCGTCACGATCGACAGGATGAGGATGACCCACATCACGGCGGCCATGCGGTTGGTGAACGCCCCGATCATGAACAGGACGATCCGCTCGGGCCGTTCCATGAACCCGACCTTGCACTTTTCGATGAGCGACTCGGCCCTGGCGCGGGCATAGCTCGTCATGATCGTAAACATCATGGCGAGCGCCGTGATCATCACGTAGTCCGTGCGGTGGAGATCGGCGTAGAGGTAGATGAGACCGAGGAACAGGACGATGTCGGAGAAGCGATCGAGCGTCGAGTCCCAGAACGCGCCGAAGCGCGAGACGGTGTTGGTGATGTGCGCCACCTTGCCGTCGATGAAGTCGAAGATGTTGGCGACGATCATGATCACGCCGGCGATGCGGAACCGATCCAGCCCGAGGTCGCAGGCGGCGACGACGTTGATCAGCAGGCCGGTCAGCGTGAGCAGGTTGGGGTGGACGCCGAGGGCCACGCTCACGCCGATGATGGCGCGGAGCGGGAACATGCACACGGTGCCGATGAAGCCGGTGAACGTCATTCGTTGGTACAATTGGGGGTTCTTCGTCGCGGATGGCCTCGGCATAGTAGCCCATGCCCGTTCAGGACCTCAAGGATCAGATCGCCCGCCTGCCCGAACAGCCCGGTGTGTACCTGTGGGGCAACGCCGCTGGCCAGACCATCTATGTCGGGAAGGCGCGCTCGCTGCGGGACCGGGTCCGCAGCTACCTGGGCGCCTTCGGCATGAGCCCGCGCCACGACGCGCTGCTCGACGACATCGCCCGCCTCGAGGTCATCGTGACCGACTCGGTGATGGAAGCGCTGGCGCTCGAGACGAACCTGATCAAGCAGCGGATGCCGAAATACAACATCCTCCTGCGCGACGACAAGAACTACCCCTACCTTCGGCTGACCACGAGCGAGCCGTTCCCCAGGATTCTGGTGGCGCGCAGCGTGGACAAGACCGGCGACTTCTATGCGGGACCCTTTCTTCCGGCAAAGCTCGCCCGCAGGACGATGACCCTGGCGCACCGGCTGTTCGGCATCCGGTCCTGCAACGAGGTGATCACGGGGCAGCGCGGCCGCCCGTGTCTCGAGTACGACATCAAGCGCTGCGTCGCGCCGTGCGTCAGGGAGATCTGTACGACGAATCAGTACGCCGCTGCCGTCGCCGACACGAAGCTGCTGCTCGAGGGGCGGAACGACGAGCTGGTCGAGCTTCTGCGCGATCGCATGACGGAGGCGTCGGGGCGGCAGTACTACGAAGAGGCGGCCCACCTGCGCGACGCGATGCGCACGGTGCAGGCCCTTCGCGACCGGGAGCAGAAGATCGCGACGCCCGCCTTCGGCGATCGCGACGTCTTCGGACTCAAAGTGGGCCCGAGCGGCGTGGCGATCCAGGTGTTCCAGGTCCGCGGCGGGCGCGTCGTCGAGCGGGTCGATCTGGGCACCGACCCCGGGGCGCCGGCCGCCGGCGAGGCCGACGTCCTGCACGCCGCGCTCGCCCAGTTCTACGAGCACCGCGCGGCCGCGCCCGAAATCAACCTGCCCGTGGCCATCGAGGACGCCGACGTGATGGAAGAGTGGCTGTCGCCCAGGGCCGGACGCCGCGTGCGGATCCTCGTACCGCTGCGCGGCGACAAGCGCGCGCTCGTCGAGCTGGCGACGCGAAACGCGGAGCTCTCGTACCGCTCCAGGTTCAACGAGACCACGGCGGCGCACTTCGACGCGCTGGAGACGCTCCGCAGCCAGCTCGGGTTGCCGGCGACGCCGCGCCGGATCGACTGCTTCGACATTTCGACGATTCAGGGGAGCGAAACCGTCGCCTCGATGGTGGTGTGCGAGGACGGGCGCATGAAGAAGGCCGAGTACCGGAAGTTCAGGATCAAGGAGGAGCCGCATCGCGGCTCGGACGATTTTGCGGCCATGCGCGAGGTCGTGCAGCGGCGGTATCGGGCCGTGCTCGAGAGGGGAGGGCCTTTCCCCGATCTGATCGTGGTTGACGGCGGCCGCGGCCAGCTGTCGGCTGCCTACGAGGCGCTCGAGCAGATCGGGCTCGCGAATCTCGTGGTGGTCGGCATCGCGAAGAAGGAGGAGCTGCTGTTCACGCGCAACAGCGCCGAGCCTCTCGCGCTGGCCGAGGACGATCCCGCCCTGCTGCTCGTGGAGCGGATCCGCGACGAGGCCCATCGCTTCGCGGTGACCTTCCACCGGAAGGCGCGCTCGATGCGCGA
>DASTDQ010000801.1:0-2593 GCA_035710305.1 Vicinamibacterales bacterium
GGCGCACGGTATTCCGCCACGGTCACGCTGCCCATCGCCAGGAACGAGCTGACGTCCGATATCCACGGCACGCTCGGTCGAGGGAGTGGATTCGCTGATTCGTACTACCTGCCGTTCATTCTGGGCTGGAACAAAGACCGCGCGGCGCTCCGCGTCCTCTACGGTTTTCTCGCACCCACGGGGCGCTTTGCTCCTGGCGCGTCCAACAACGTCGGCTCCGGTTACTGGACCTCGACGCTCTCCTCGGGCCAGACGTTCTATCTCACCGAGGGAAAGCACCTCAACCTGTCCGCCTTCGAGCTGTACGAGTTTCACACGACTCAGGAAGGCACCGGCACCCGGCCAGGCGACACGTTCAACGTCGATTACTCGGTGATGCACACGCTTCGACCTTCACGCGGAACCTGGAGGCTCCAGGTGGGTGTCGCGGGATACGAACAGCGACAGACCACGGCCAACACAGGGCCCTCGATCCCTCCCGAACAATCGGAGGAACGCTACGTGGTGCACGCCGTCGGATTGGCCTCGAACGCAGCGTTCCCCGAACAGCGCATGAGTGTCGGCGTGAGGTTCTTCAAGGAGTTTGCGAGCCGATCGACGTTCGAAGGCTTTTCTGTACAGGTGTCGGGCGCTCTCGCCTTCTGAAACGAAGGGACCAGTCCGAACGATCCACAACCAGCGAGGATGCACATGGCTGACATGCACAACCAGGCCGAATGGACGACGCCCGCCGCGATGGCGCTTCCCAAGGAGGGATATTTCAAGAAGGAGGAAGGGCGATACGGTCCAGTCTTTCCCAGAACGCCAGCTTGCTACGGGTTCTCAGTCGTCGCCAAGGTCATACCTGGCAGGGAGCAGGCGATCCGCGACTACGGCAAGCGCATCGAGGAGGCCGTGAAGGCCGACCCGTCGGTCCTCGCGCCGCTGCGGCTCCATTACCTGCGCTGGATCCTGTTCGACGTCGGCTCAGGACTGCACTTCATGTATCAGGGCATCTTCGATACCGATTTCGACAAGTACCTCGAGGACGCCGTCGCGCTGTTCGTCAAGACCGGCATCACGACCGTGTTCGTCAACCTCGAGGGCTGGCCGGAGGACTGGAAGACGAATGTGAACGCCGTCATCAAGTTCTTTCGCGAGCATCAATGCCCAAGCTTCCTCGAGTACGGTGAATACCCCTACGTGACTGCCGACGAAGTCAAGAAGGCGCTGAGACTCAAGGCGGCATTCTCGACTGTGCTCGATCAGATGCAGTGACACCGGCGATGCTCGCTTTCGACGACATCCAGCACATCCTGCTGACCCGCGCGCCGGCGCTCACTGGACGATACGAGTTCCTGTCGTTCAACACTCCTGCCGCCGGGCGGGCATGGCTCGCCGCCATCCAGCACACGATACAGTCCGCTGCCGCGATGCGGGCATCGGTCGACCGCGATACACGCTGGGTGACGGTGGCCTTCACCTGGAACGGCCTGCGCGCGCTCGGCGTTGACGAGGCATCGCTGGTGACGTTTCCTGAGGAGTTCAAGCAGGGAATGGTCGCCCGAGCGGCAATGCTGGGCGACACAGGGACGAACCATCCCGATCGCTGGGTCGGAGGCCTCGCCAGCCCCGATCTCCACGCCATCGTCATCCTGTTCGCTCGTGATGCCGCGGAACGCGAGCGTTGTCGCATCGAGCACGAGGCCCTGCTCGCGCGCTGCACAGGCGTACAGGTGCTCTCGACGCTCGACCTCGAGGCGACGCCGCCGTTCGAGTTCGCGCACGATCACTTCGGCTACCGCGATCGCCTCTCGCAGCCGGTGATTGAAGGGTCGGGCGACGAACCGACGCCTGGTTCCGGGGCGCCTCTCAAAGCCGGCGAGTTCATCCTCGGGTATCCGGATGAAGACGGCCCGCCAGTCTTTCAACCACAGCCCGAGATCCTGTCCCGCAACGGCAGTTTCATGGCCTACCGCCGATTAGAGGAGCACGTCGGCAGGTTCCGCGACTTCCTGGCGGCGAATGGCCGGACAACCGAAGAGCGGGAACTCATCGCCGCGAAGCTGATGGGCCGCTGGCGAAGCGGCGCGCCGCTCGTCCTTGCCCCGGATGCAGACGACCCGACTCTCGGGGCAGACGCGCAGCGCAATAACAACTTCAGTTACCGGGAGCAGGACCCGCACGGCTACGCGGTGCCGCTCGGATCGCACATTCGACGGATGAATCCCCGCGACACGGCGGTGAACATGAATCGCCGCCGCATGATCCGGCGCGGCGCCACATACGGCCCTCCCCTGCCCGAGGGGGCGCCTGATGACGGCGAGGAGCGCGGCATTGCCGCGTTCGTCATTTGTGCGAGCCTCGTCCGCCAGTTCGAGTTCGCGCAGAACGTCTGGGTGAACGACCGGAATTTTCACGAACTCGGCAACGAGCGCGATCCGGTCATCGGCCTTCACGACGGTACGCTCGAATACAAGATACCGAAGCGTCCGATCCGCAAAACCATCCGTGGACTGCCCTCCTTCACGACGGTGAAAGGCGGCGCGTATTTCTTTCTGCCTGGCCTGACGGCGCTGCGATATCTGTCGGCGCTCGGTGACCGAGATTAGAA
>DASTDQ010000802.1:0-3084 GCA_035710305.1 Vicinamibacterales bacterium
GACGAGCGCGCTGCGGACGCCGTCGATCGTCTTGAAAGCGGGCGCCGGAAGCCCGTGGTCAGCGAAGCGCTTCGCCAACGCGTCCTCGTCGGGAAACCACATCGTCCAGAGGCGAACGCCCGCGGCGTCGTTGATCCCGCCACGCGTGAATTTCGCGTTGGCCCCCGCTCGGGTGAACTTGAGCTGCGATGGGCCGACCTGGTACCGCGACACGCCGCCGACGGCACCCACGTCGCCGAACCCGAGCACCTGCCCGTAGAACTCCAGCGTCTTGCGGCCGTCGCCGTTGAAGCGGCGGAAGACGTTCATTGAGTTCTCCGCGAAGTACGGCGCTGCAGTGGCGGCCGGCGCAGGCGAGCCCGACTGGGCGAGTGCGCGTGCCGGCATGAGCCCGGCGACGAAGAGCGTTAGCGCGAGTGCAGCGATTCTGTGTGTCATCGGGTGCTCCGCTGCCAGAGACTATATACGCTCCCGGTGGTTGACGGAAGCGCGGGCTCGATGTCAGGACTCGGGACCGAGGGATTATGACAGGCAGGCGATTTCTCTACGGCTACTCTGCGGCCACGCTCACCTCATGCTGCGTCATGGCGGTTTCTCAATACGGTTTCGAATGGCAGAACGCGCACCAGCTTTCTGATCCAAAGCTCAGGGATGCGTGCGTCTCGATCTGGCACCCGTAGCTCAGCCCGCGGAACTGGTCGGTCCGGCCGGTTGTAGGCCGCAGGACGCCGTGAAGACCTGGCCGGGGCTGCCGGGCACCGGCTCGCCCACCTTCGCGTCCCCGTGAGCCCGATGGGCCGGTTCGGCGCTGGCGCCTACGGTAATCGAGTGATAGCTCCCATTGCCCGTGCGATGGCAGAGCGTGACCTTCGGTTCCTCGACAATCGGTCCGCCATGGTAGAAGCTCTCGTCCGAGTCGGTGAACTTGCTGGCGCCCGCCGTTGCCACCACCATTCCGACGTTCCGGTACTGTCCCGCGACCGCGACGCCCGACGCATTGCAGGTGATCGACGCGCCCGGCGCGGGCAGCATCTGCGGGCAGGCCACGGCGACGCCACGGTCGTCGGTCACCGTCAGGCTCGAGAGCGCCAGGGCCGTCCGGTTGGTGACGACGTACGTCCATGTCACCGGGTCCCCGACGGGAATCACCGGACCTGGCGCCTGAGTGACGTCCTGGCCGTTGGTGAACTTGTCGATCGTCACGCTGCTGACAGGGCCCCCGTGGTAGTGACTGGCGTCCGAGTCGGTGAACGACATGCCGCTGGCCGTGGCCGTGACCGTTCCGACGTTGCGGTACTGACCCGCCACGGCCACTCCCGACGCGTTGCAGGTGATCGACGCGCCAGGCGCGGGCAGCATCTGCGGGCAGGTCACGACGACGCCACGGTCGTCAGTCACCGTCACGCTGGTGAGGGTGAGCGTGCTGTTGTTGGTCACCACGTACGTCCAGTTCACGGGTGCACCGACGGCGACCGTGGGCCCCGGTTCCACGTCCGCGTCCTGGCCGTTGGTGAATTTCTTGATTTCGACTGGTGAAATCAGACGGCAGTCCCGGCTGAATACCTTGGTCCGATCGGCGGGCACCGGTTCGCCAGGCTTCGCGTCACCGTGCCCGCGGTGCGCCGGCTCGGCGTTCACGCTGACGTCGATCGTGTGGTAGCTGCCATTGCCGGTGTGATGGCAGAGCACCACCTTGCCGCTGCTTCCACGCACCTCGCGCTGCACCGTCGCCGTGCCCCCCGTGATGGCGACGTCGATCTCGATGAGCTCCTGATCTGCCACGTTCAGGAGTGAGACGGCCGAACTCGCGCCCGAGCCGCTGAACACCAGCTGGACGTTTCCCGCCGGAACACCCCGCAGGAAGAAGCTCCCGGTTCCGTCGACGGCCGCTGACAGCGGCGTGCCGGCCACGGCCACGTTCGCCGCGGAGGGCGACGCGATGACCGTCCCCGTAATGGTGGCGCCGGTTCCTGAGGGGGAGGTCGGCGACACACTGCTGCAGGCGACGGCAGCAATGAGGACAGCGGTGGCGGCAGCGAGGAAGAGTCTGGCCATGCACAGCCGTCAAGCAAACCGTGCGCCTTCCGACTCAACAAGCGAGAACGCACCGACGGGTCCCACTCACCATGGAGTCGGGAGGATTCAAGCCGAATCCGGAGGGTCTTTCTCGCTACATCGATCAACCAGTGGAAGCCGCGTCAGAAGGAGACTTTACGTCTCCACAAGATGGCCTTTTGAGTGAACAGGAATCCGACAGTTGTGAAGATTCTACTCACCGCGTTCTTCCAGTGCGCGGCTCAGGTGGCACGACGAACCAGCTCGCCCCGACCAGGGCCGCGAACGCGGTGTAGCACACCACGAACACCCACGCAGGCAGATCGTAGTAGAGCAGCGACTCCAGCCAATGCGAGATGAATGTGCCCTCGTACGCTGAGGCGCCCGCGCGCCGGCGCAGAGACATTTCGAGCGTCGTGAGGGGGCATACGACTCCGAGCCATGCCTGCAGCGCGACGACGCCAATCGCCGCGAGGTGCGTGAGGCGAAACACCCGGTTTCGCACCCAGGGCCAGGAAAGCGCCCTGCCGATCAGGATCAAGGCCAGCCCGAACACGACAAACGCCACGAACACCGCGTGCACGGCCAGTACGAGATCGGCGCCGAGCAGAGACCAGTACGCCGTATCGATCGACATGAAAGACACCAGGCCTCGCGGCCGTGTCATTGTGGTCCGGCGAGCGTTGCGTGCGAAGTGGTTCCGTGTGGTGTACTGTGGCACCGTATGGAGGACAAGTCGCCCGGTGCGAGCTCCGACCCGGGCACGACGGAGCCGATCAGTCGCCGGACCTTCGGTCAGACGCTTGGCATCGCGGCCCTCGCGAGTACGGTGAACGGCCTCGCCGCTTCCGCTCCGGCGGCGCAGAGCGGCACACCCGCTGCCGAGGCCCTCTGCGATCTCGGCGCGGTCGATCTCGTGGCGAAGATCCGGCGCCGGGAAGTCTCCGCCCGCGACGTGATGACCGCCCATCTTGCCAGAATCGAGCGGATCAACCCTCGTGTGAACGCGATCGTGACGCTCGTCGCCGA
>DASTDQ010000803.1:0-3202 GCA_035710305.1 Vicinamibacterales bacterium
GTTCTCGGCCGAGTTCGACGCGTCCAAGACGTTCAAGTTCACCGGCCCGGTCACCAAGGTCGAGTGGATGAACCCGCACACGTTCTTCTACATCGACGTCAAGGACGAGAAGACCGGCAAGGTCACGAACTGGGCGATGGAAATGGGCAGCCCGAACGGCCTGATGCGCAACGGCTGGACGCGCAACTCGATGAAGATCGGTGACATCGTCACCGTCGAGGGCAGCATGGCGAAAGACGGGAGCCCGACCGGCAACGCGAGGACCGTGGTCCTTGCCAAGTCGGGTCAGCGCCTCTTCGCGGGATCGAGCCAGGGCGTCACTCCTTAAGTCCCGGGGGGCCTTCTTGAGACAGAGATTTCGCTCCGCGCTTCTCGGCGCGACGGCGGCCGTCGTGTTTTCGTCGGGCGCCTGGCTGCTGGGAGCACAGGCTCAGGAAGGCGCCGCGCCGCCGGCCGGTCAAGGCCGAGGAGGCCGCGGCGGCAGGCAGGCCGGCCCGCCGCTTCCCACTCCGCGGCTGCCTGACGGCACCGTAAACTTCGGACGCATTCCAGGTGAGAAGGGCGTCTGGGCGGTGCCGTACATCACCAACATGGCAATGCAGGTGATCGGAAGCGATGGTCAACTGCTTCCCGCGATCCAGGAAGCGCAAGCGGCACGGCGCGGCGGGGGTGGCGGCGCGCGCGGCGGCGGCGCTGCTGCGGGTGGCGGGGCGGCTGCCGGCGGCGGTGGCCGCGGGCGCGGCGGTTCGAAGTCGGAACCGTGGATGCCGTTCATGCCGTGGTCCGCGGCGGTCTACGACTACAACTCGCTGAACGAATCGAAGTACGACCCCGAAGGGTACTGCCTCCCGCCTGGCGGGCCGCGCATGATGGCGACGCCCTACCAGATGGAGATCATCCAGCAGCCCGAGCACAAGCGCATCGTCATGATCTTCGAGGGCGCCACGCACATCTGGCGCGAGATCTACATGGACGGGCGCGCGTTCCCCGAAGGCGACGCGCTCAACCCGACGTACCTGGGATATTCGATCGGCCGCTGGGAAAACCCCGACACGCTGGTCGTCGAGACCAGGGGGTTCAACGAGAACAGCTGGCTCGATTACTTCGGGCATCCGCACACCGATCAGATGCACGTCCTCGAGCGCTGGACGCGACCGAGCAAGCAGACGCTGCGCTATCAGGCCACGGTCACCGATCCGGGCGCGTACACGAGGCCTTTCACGATCGCGTGGGACATCCCGTGGCGGGAAGGCGGCGAGCTCCCCGAGTACATCTGCCAGGAGAACAACCGCTTCCTGAACCGGCTGGAAGATGACTTCGGCCAGCCGATCTTCGGCCCGCGGCCGCAGCCTGGCCAGCGGCCGTCAGGATCACGGTGACACGCCCACGTTTCGTTCCCGCGCTCGTGGTGGTGATTGCGTTGGCAGTGCCCGTTATCGCGCGGGCGCAGTACGGGCACCCGCTCAAGGGTCAATGGAGCGGGCAGTGGGGGCCGGCCAACAACTCCGCCCGGCTGCTCCTCGATCTGAACTGGGACGGCAAGACCGTCACCGGCATGATCAACCCCGGCACGACCGACGCCGTCGTCAAGTCGGTCACGATTGATTACGCCGACCCCTCCGTGTGGATCGTGAAGATCCAGGCCGAGGGGAAGGACGAGGCCGGCAAGCCGGTATCGATTACGGCCGACGGCAAACTCGAGAACATCGGCGCCTACACGCGGCTCCTTCACGGCACCTGGACGCAGGGCGGCCGGAAGGGGGAGTTCGCGGTGACACGCAATTAGTACGTAGTGTCCGGCTAGCCGGTCGTACGTAGTGTCCGGCTTCAGCCGGACCTGGCGTGAACTGCGGATAGAATCGTTAGCTCATGGTCATCGACTGCCATGGGCATTACACGACTGCCCCCAAACAACTACAGACGTTCCGCGACAGCCAGATTGCGGCTCTCAAGGACCCGCGGCTGAAGCCTGCACCCGGCCCGCTGAAGATCAGCGACGACGAGCTGCGCGAGAGCGTGCAGCCGCAGTTGAAGTTCCAGTCCGAGCGCGGCACCGACGTCACGATCTTCTCGCCGCGCGCGTCGGCGATGGCGCATCACATCGGCGACGCCTCGACGAGCCTCGACTGGTCGCGCCACTGCAACGATCTCATCCACCGCGTCTGCGGGCTCTTTCCGTCGAACTTCGTCGGCGTGTGCCAGCTGCCGCAGACGACGAGCGCGCCGCTGGCCAACTGCATCGAGGAGCTCGAGCGCTGCGTGACGCAGTTCGGCTTCATCGGCTGCAACCTGAATCCCGACCCATCGGGGGGACACTGGACCGCGCCGCCGCTCACCGATCGGAGCTGGTACCCCTTCTACGAGAAGCTGGTCGAGCTGGACGTGCCGGCCATGGTGCACGTGAGCGCGTCGTGCAATGACAACTTTCACGCGACCGGCGCCCACTACCTCAACGCGGACACCACGGCGTTCATGCAGTTCCTGACGGCAGATCTGTTCAAGGACTTCCCGAAGCTGCGGATGATCATCCCGCATGGCGGCGGCGCGGTGCCGTATCACTGGGGCCGGTACCGCGGCCTCGCGCAGGACATGAAGCGGCCGCCGCTCTCCGAGCTGATTGCCGGCAACGTCTTCTTCGACACGTGCGTCTACCATCAGGCTGGAATCGACCTGCTGCTCAAGATCGTGCCGGCGGAGAACATCCTGTTCGGGTCGGAGATGGTGGGCGCCGTGCGCGGGATCGATCCCGAGACCGGGCACTACTACGACGACACGAAGCGCTACATCGACGCAGCCGCCATCGACGGCACGAGCAAGGAGAAGATCTTCGCGGGTAACGCGCGGAGAGTGTACCCACGAATTAACCAGGCTCTTCGCCTTCAGGAGTAGAGCGCACGCTTCAGCGTGCGCGGACATCCAATGAAACCGACAATCGTCAGAAACATCCCTCGCGCCGAACACGAAGTGATCGCCACGCTGGGCCGGCTCGGTGTGGCCACGGTGCACGAGGCCCAGGCGAGGACAGGCCTGCTGCGCCCGTACATGCGCCCGATCTATCCGGCGGCGCGGATGGCTGGAAGCGCGCTCACCATTTCCTGCCAGGCGGGCGACAACCTGATGATTCACGCAGCCATCGAGGTGTGCCGCGCCGGAGACGTGCTCGTCGTGACGACGACGTCGGAATCGACCGACGGCATGTTCG
>DASTDQ010000804.1:0-2033 GCA_035710305.1 Vicinamibacterales bacterium
CTCCGCCCCGCTGTGGCGCAGGCCCTCGACGATCACGTCCCGGCCGATGTCCGCCCGCGGGATCAGCACGCGGACGCCGTCGAGCGATCCGTTCCTGGTCATCGCCGCGACGACGGCTTCGCCTCGGAATTCCGCGGGCACGAGATCGGCCTTGATGCCGTACCGGCCCAGCCGCTCCGCGGTGCCGGTCCCGACCACGCAGAGGCCGGGCCCCGTGAGCGATCGCACGTCCCTGTCGCCCTCGAGCAGCACGGACATGAACGACTCGACCGCGTTGGCACTGGTGAAGACGATCCAGTCGAAGTCGCCCACACTGGCGGCTGCCTCGCGCAGGGGACCGAGATCTTCCGGCGGCACGATCCGGATCATGGGCGCCTCGATCGTCTCCGCACCCATCTTCGCGAGCCGATCCACCATCTCCGCGGCCTGATCGCGCGGCCGGGTGACCAGCACGCGCGTGCCGAAGAGCGGACGCGTGTCGAACCAGCGCAGGTGCTCACGAAAGGCCGCCACGCGGCCGACAACCAGGATGGCGGGTTCCTTCCGGTGCTGTTCGCGCACGCGCGCCACCAGCTCGCCGATCGTGCCCGCTGTCGTTTCCTGCCTCGCGAGCGTGCCGTTGTAGACGATGACGCCGTGCCCGTCTTCGGGCCAGCCGTTGGACACGAGCGCCTGCAGGATGCGCGGAAGCTGCTGTGAGCCGGCGTAACAGACGACCGTCCCGTCGAGTTTCGCAAGGCTGGCCCAGTCCACGTCGGGCAGCGGCGCGCGGTTCTCGTCCTCGTGGCCTCGAACGAGCGTGATGGTGTCACCGCCGCCCGGATAGGTCACGGGGACTCCGGCATATGCCGGCACGCCGATCCCGAGCGGAATCCCGGGAACGACCTCGAAGGGGATGCCTTGCTCGTGGAGGAACAGCGCTTCCTCGCCGCCGCGATCGAACACGAAGGGGTCGCCGAGCGCCAATCGTGCGACGAGCTTGCCGTCACGCGCCTTCTCGGCGAGCAGGAACGTGATCGCGTCCTGCGCCACCGGCTGCCTCACGGCGCTGCCGACGTCGATCAGTTCGGCACCCTCGCGCGCCTGCTTCAGCAGCCGCACCGGGACCTCGTGGTCGTGGATGACGACGTCGGCCCGCGAGAGGCATTCCAGCCCGTGCGCCGTGATGAGGCCGGGATCGCCGGGCCCTGTCCCGATGACGTAAACCGCCGGGTTCTTCATGTGTGATGACGTTCGGCCGGCGACAGTGCCCGCCTGACGTCGGCCAGGATCTTATCTCCACCTTGTGCCAGCAGTTCGTCTGCGGCTCGTCCCCCGACCTCTTCCGGTGCAACGGCCGGCCCGGAGGCGTCGGCCCGCGCCATCCGCAGGCCGTCTGGCGAGATGACCACCCCGGTAATCGACAACCGGCCGCCCGCAATGCTGGCGTAGGCCCCGATCGGCATCTGGCAGCCGCCGCCCAGGCGCCGGACGACGGCTCGCTCGGCCCGCAGAGCCAGCGACGCATCGGCGTCGTCGATCGCGTTCAGTTCCTCGCGCCGGTCGCCGTGCCGCACCTCGACGGCGATGATGCCCTGTCCGGGCGCCGGCACCGAGACGTCGGCCGGCAGCAGCGCCGAGACGCGCGCTCCGAGCCCCAGCCGCGCGAGCCCGGCCGCAGCGAGGACGAGCGCGTCGTAATCGCCCGCGTCGAGCTTGCGCAGGCGAGTGCCGACGTTGCCCCGCGCAGGCGCGAACCGGGCGCCGGGGCTGACGCGTGCGAGCTGTGCGATGCGCCGCACGCTGGTCGTGCCGATGACGGGCGCCGCTCCGAGCAGCCGCAGTACCTCGTCCAGGCCGAGGCCGGCGCTCCGTCCCTCGGGCAGAACGAGCGCGTCACGCGGATCCTCGCGCGGGAGCACGGCGCCGATGCGGAGACCTTCCGGCAGCAGCACCGGCATGTCCTTGCTGCTGTGCACGGCCAGGTCGATGCTCCCCGCGAGCAGCGCGTCTTCGATTTCCTTCACGAACAGACGCTTGCCGCCTGCCGCGTC
>DASTDQ010000805.1:0-3738 GCA_035710305.1 Vicinamibacterales bacterium
TGTCGATCAACCGGTTGAAGATCGATCGGACCCTGGTCAACGGCGCAACGGCCGGGGACGACGCCAACCTCCGGTCCACGATCGATCTCGCCCACAGTCTCAACATGATTGTCGTCGCCGAAGGGGTCGAGTCGTCGGCGACGCTCGACCGGCTCCGCGAGCTCACATGCGACGCCGCGCAAGGGTACGTCATTGCGAAACCGGCGCCCGCGGCGGAGACCCGACGGTGGGTCACGCACCGCAACGCCACGCGTCAGGCGTAAGCCTCATTCCTCTAACCCCCCGGGGAGGATTGCCATGTCGAACCTGAAAGCGATCGTGCGATGGATCTCTGCGACTGCGCTGCTGCTTGCGATCGCGTGGCCTGGCAGCGTGCGGCCGGTCGACGCAAAGAGCGACGCCTGGACGAACAAGGGCCCGGAAGGGGGACACGTCACGACCCTGGCGATCGATCCTCACGTTCCCACGACACTCTACGCGGGGACCGTCGCTGGTGTTCTGAAGACGGTCGACGGCGGGAAGCACTGGGCGCTCGCCGGCACGGCCCTGACGACGATCGTGCGCGCCCTGGCCATCGACCCGCTGGCGCCCGCGACGCTGTATGCGGCCGGCACCGTCGGCCTCTACAAGACCACCGACAGGGGATCCACCTGGAGTGCCATCAACGACGGACTGGGCCCGTGGGGGATGACCTCGACCGTGGATGCGCTGGCGGTCGACCCGCACACACCGACGACGCTCTACGCCGGCACCACGGGTGACGGCATCTTCAAGAGCGCCGACGGTGGTGCGAGCTGGACGGCCGTCAACGCCGGGCTGGCCGATCCGAGGGCACCAATCTTCGCGCTGGCCATCGATCCGCGGAGCCCTACCACGATCTACGGTGGCGGGCTCGCCGGCGCGTTCAAGAGCGCCGATGGTGGAGGCACGTGGAGTGTCATCAACACGGGACTGACCAACCGCTTCGTCATCGAGCTTGCGATCGACGCCGAAATCACCACCACCATTTACGCGGGCACTCTCGGCGGCATCTTCAAGAGCGTCGACGCCGGAGCCAGCTGGAGCGCAATCAATGCGGGCCTGACCGGCGCGACGGTCTCGGCGCTCGCCATCGACCCGATTTCGCCCGCCACGCTCTACGCAAGTACCAGCGGCGGCCTGTTCAGGAGCACCGACGCCGGCGCCAGTTGGACCGCGGCAAGCGCAGGGCTAGGGGCAGCCGCTGTCGATGCGCTGGTGATCGATCCTCGGTGGCCGGACATCCTGTACGCAGGCACGTCGGGAGACGGTGTTTTCAAGAGCGCTGATGCTGGAGGCGTGTGGAGCGCCGCAAATGAACGGTTGATCGCGACCATCGTTCGCACCGTCGTCGTGGATCCGCAGACGGCCGACACACTCTACGCCGGCACTGCCGGAGGCGTGTTCAAGAGCACCGACGGCGGCGACGAGTGGCGCGCCATCACCGCGGGCCTGGGCACGACCGACGTCCGCGTCCTGGCCGTGGACCCCTGGACGCCGGCGACCCTCTACGCAGGGACGGCCGGCGGTGGCGTGTTCAAGAGCGCCGACGGGGGAGAGATCTGGAACTCGGCCAACAACCTGCGTCTGCGCGACAACTTCATCTTTGCGCTCGCCATCGACCCACAGACTCCGGGCACGCTGTACGTGGGAAGTAACGGCGACAGTCTCCTCAAGAGCACGGACGGCGGCGGCAGTTGGAGCACTGCGGGGCCGTTCAACACGCAGGCGCTGGCCATCGACCCGGTGTTGCCTGCCACTCTTTTCGCGGGCACCGACACGACTCTCTTCAAGAGCGTCGACGGTGGAGCGAGCTGGATCCGTACTCCCGTCGACCGCGCCAGGATCTGGGTCGTAGCCATCGACCCGCACGACTCGAACACGGTGTACGCGAGCGTCAGTCCTTTCGGGAGCGCATTTCGCGGCGTTCTGAAGAGCATCGACGGCGGACTGAGCTGGACTGCCGTCAATAGCGGGCTGCCGTACGATCCGCGCGCCCTCGTCATCGATCCCGAGACGCCCGAGACGATCTATGCAGGAACCCGCAACGGCGTGTTCCAGAGTGTCGACGGGGCCGCCACTTGGACCGCGATGAACGAAGGACTCACCAACCCAACGATCCTTGCGCTGGCTACGAAGCCTCGGGACCTGTATGCAGGGTCGAACGGCAGCGGCGTGTTCAAACGCGTCGTTCGGCGGCGCTGATCAGCCCATTCAAGTGAACTCTCGGATGAGACACCTGTCATGTGTGGACTCGCTGGCATCCTGAGCACGGCCGGATTCTCGAGAGACGAGCTCCTCGAGCACGCCTCCGCCATGATCGCGCCGATCGTGCATCGCGGGCCCGACGACAGCGGGGCGTGGGTGGACGAGCAGGCCGGGATCGCACTCGGGTTCCGCCGGCTCGCCATCATCGACGTATCTCCGCAAGGCCATCAGCCGATGGTGTCGCCCTCCGGCCGGTTCGTCATCGTCTTCAACGGCGAGATCTACAACTTCAAGGAGCTGCGTCACGACCTGGAGCAGGGGGGGTGCCGCTTCCGGGGGCAGTCGGACACGGAGGTCCTCCTCGCGGCGTGCGATCGATGGGGCGTCCAGGAGGCGGTTCGCCGCTCGCTCGGCATGTTCGCTTTTGCGCTGTGGGACGTGCATCGCCGGGAGCTGTCGCTCGTGCGGGACCGTCTCGGCAAGAAGCCGCTGTATGTGTATCGCGAGCCGGGTCTCGTCACGTTCGGCTCGGAGCTCAAGGCTCTGGTGGCCGGACCGTCCTTCGACCGGTCGATCGATCGCACGGCCCTGGCGTCGTATCTGCGATACCTCTACGTCCCTGCGCCGAGAAGCATCTACGCGCGCGCGATCAAGGTTCCGCCGGGGCACATCCTGACCGTCTCGGATCCGCGGTGCCCGCTGCCCGCGACCGAGCCGTACTGGTCCCTGCAAGAAGCTGCGCGGACAGGGCTGTCGTGTCCGCTCGACTGCTCCGACGCCGAGGCGGTCGACTCGCTCGACTCGCTGCTGGGCGATGCGGTTCGCCGGCGGATGTACGCGGACGTGCCGCTCGGGGCGCTGTTGTCGGGAGGCATCGACTCCTCGACCATCGTTGCGCTCATGCAGGAAGCGAGCAGCCGTCCGGTCAAGACCTACACGATTGGATTCGACGAGAAAGAGTTCAACGAGGCCGGGCATGCCGCCAGGGTCGCGGCGCACCTGGGAACGGAGCACACCGAGGTGTTGTTGACGGGCAACGACGCGTGCGCGCTGGTGCCGTCCTTGCCGGAGATCTTCGACGAGCCGCTTGCCGACCCGTCTCAGGTGCCGACGCTGCTCGTGTCAACGCTCGCCCGCAGGGACGTCACGGTGGCGCTGTGCGGGGATGGCGGCGACGAGCTGTTCGGCGGCTACAACCGGTACGTCCACGGCACCCGCATGCTGCCTCGACTCGACCGTGTGCCGCGGGGTGTCCGGCGCCGCGTCGGCGCGGGCATCGGCAGCGTGTCGACGACGACATGGGATCGCCTGCACCGTGTCACGTCGGCCGTGCTTCCGGGCATCCCCTCCGAGCATTTCGGGGAGCGGGTGCTGAAGCTCGGCCGCGTCATGAGCGCGGACTCGGTGGGCGGCATGTATCGCTCGCTGCTGTCGGCGTGGCAGCGGCCAGGCGACGTGGTCGTGGAGGACGGCCCGGACGACGATCCGAACGGCCGGATTCTGGACGGGCGC
>DASTDQ010000806.1:0-2351 GCA_035710305.1 Vicinamibacterales bacterium
GGCGAGAACTCGGTGACGCGATCGGGCTGGTAGATGCCCGCATCGTTGTAGTTCACGACCGTCACATACGGGCGCCGGTCTTCCGCCTGCCTCAGCGGCGTCCCGACGCTGTACGCGGCAGGCGGGGTGGTGCAGCCGAAGATCTCCCGCAGCAGCGTCGGCACGAGATCGAAGTGCGACGTCAGGTAGTCCACGTCCCCGCGGCCCCATGCCGGCCATCGGATCATCAGCGGCACGTGCAGCTGGTACGGGCTGAAGTTGCCGTTGTGGCCCCAGTAGTTCTTCCCCGTGTCGTTGAACTCCTCGCCGTGGTCGCTCGTGACGATGACGAAGGTGTTGTCCATGTTGCCGCTGCGGCGAAGGGCCTCCAGCACTTTGCCGACCTCGCCGTCCACGAAGTGGAGGGCATTGCGATACCGGTTGAAGTACGGCGTGGGATCGAAGTTCTTGTTCAGCGCCAGGTAGTTGATCTGCTCCCAGGCCGGCTGGAACGGCCTCGGCGCATCGTCGGGCACCGAGTAGGAGTGCACGGAATTGAGCCAGAGGAATCCGAAGAACGGCTTCGTGCGTCGATCGGGGTCTTCCAGGAACGCGACCATGTCGCGCGTGACGCGGCGGTCGCGCTCCACAGGCGTGTCGCCGGGCGTGATCACGCGCAGCCCCTCGATGCCGCTGAACACCGTGATGTTGAACTCTGGCGACACCAGCGGCGCGCTGCCCAGAATCGCGAGGTCGTAGCCCTGGCGCACGACCTCCTGCATCAGCACGGGCGGCGTGTGCGCGCGCAGGACCGGGAACCAGTAGTTGCCGGGCACGCCGTAGAACATCGTGAAAATGGCGAAGCGGGTGACATTGCCGGCGCTGATGTGGTTCCGGAAGACGAGCGACTCGTGCGAGAAGGCCTCCATGTTCGGCGCCACGTCCCGCCGAAGCTGGTCCGCACGCCAGGCGTCCACCACGACCATCAGGACGTTGACCGACGCTCCGGTCCGGCATTGCAAGGGCTCCTGCGGGTAATACAAGGTGCCCGCGCCCGTTACAGGGGCCGCCGCCTCGTGAGCCTCCACGCGGTCCACCAGTCCCCACGCGTGCAGGTCCCGCTTCATCGTCAGCGGATAGAAGTACGGGAGGTTGCCGTTTTCCTGCGTGATGTCCGCGCGGTAGGTCGCATCCGCCCAGACGTGCCAGCCGTTCACCAGCACGAATGCCGCGGTCCAGGCGGCCCACAGGCGCGCGCCGTAACGCCGGCCGCTCCAGCGGTCGGCGACTCTCGCGCACGACCAGAACAGGCCTGCCTGGAGCGCCAGGCCGCCGGCGAAGAGGGCCACGATGATCGCGCGCATGAGCGTCGAGAAGAGGAACGTCTCCCGGCCGGAGCCGCCGAACAGCAGCCCCCACACCCACGGTCCGAGGTGCGTCCGGTACTGCGCGAACACGACCGCGTTGACGATCAGGAAGAACGTGGCGAGGCCGCCGATCACGGCGGCCGCGACGAGGACCCATCGGCGCCTCGGCCACAGGGCGATGAGCGTCAGCAGCGGGAGGCCGACGAGCAAGCCCGCGAGCATGGGCCAGTGAACGACGTTCGCCAGCGTGCGATAGAGACCCGCGGACGCCGACTCGGGGGACTCGACGACCGACGTCCAGAACACCGCCGAGATCGCCTTGAACAGCACGGCATTGGCCAGGACGAACCAGCCGAGCGCGCGGATCAGCGGGATGCGCATTCCGAATGATACAGGCCGCCAGCAACCGGCACCGCGGGCGGTGTCTTATTGGGCGCTGAGGATCGCGGTGCAGCTGCCGTCGATGTCACTCGATGTCGTCTTTTCGCCGGCAAGCCCTCTGCGGAACGCCGAGGCGATCTGTTCCGCGTAGATCCGATAGGTGTTCTGCGCCGTCTGCGAGAGGCGCGTTCCCTGTTGGAGGCTGAACATCTCCCTGATTTCCTGGTCCCACTGAACGATGCCGATCTCACGGATGCGTCGGCGCCCCGGCGCGAAATCGTGAATCCCCAACGCGATTCCTGCGATGGAGTTCAGCAGGCGGCACTCCTTGAGGATGTTCTGGCCCTCGTAGCGCGGGTCCTTGGCCTGCGTGCCGGACGAGGCCGCGCCCATCAGCGGCAAGACGAGGGACTGAACGCCGGAGGCGTCGAGCGAGTCGAGACACGCGGCGACGCCCTTGCGAACGCGATCCTGAGCGAACAACTCCCGGCGGTCGATCGCGCCGCCCTTGGGGAAGTCCGTGGCAATCAGGCAGACGGCCCTCGGAAACGCGCCGCTCTGCTTGCTGCCGGCGTTGCGGGGCAACTGCGCCGTGAACGTGTCCACGCCGATCTCGAGCAGGCC
>DASTDQ010000807.1:0-5074 GCA_035710305.1 Vicinamibacterales bacterium
CCGTTCGCCCGCAAGGCGCGCACTTTCGTGCGGCGCACCGTGGCGACGTGCGCGGTCATCCTGGCCGTGGCGTTCTTCACGACCATTTCGACCGACCTTGGCCCCGCGCTCAAGGCGCAGGCCGAGGAGCAGGCGAGCCGGTTCATGGAGCGTCCGATGCGCATCGGGAAGATGCGGATCGTGCTGTGGAGCGGCAGCTACGTCTTCGAGGACGTGGTCATCGAGAACCGGCATCCCCAGGGCATCCCGTTCTTCACCGCCAAGCGCATCGTCGTCGCGATCCCGTGGAGCGAGATCTTCCGCCGCCGTCTCGTATTCGATGCCATCGAGCTGACCGACTGGCGGATGCACGCCGAGGACGGACCAAATGGCCACAACTTCCCCCGGTTTACGCCTCGGGGTCCCCGCGGCCAGAGCAGCTGGACGACGACGCTGAGGTATGTCAACGCGAGCGGGGGCGAATTCGCCTTTCAGGATCACGGAGCGCGGTGGGGCATCGTCGCGCGGAATATACAGGTCTCCGTCGCGCATCCGGGGAGCGAGTACGTCGGCCGGGCGCGGTTCTCGGACGGACTCACCGCGATCCAGGGCTTCGTACCCTTCCGCACCGACATGACGTCCACGTTCACGATCAAGGGCGGCCGCGTGAACTTCGACCGCATGGACCTGACGACGGAAGGAACCCGGTCGGTGCTCAAGGGAGACGTGGACCTCGCGCGCTTCCCGGAGCTGATGTTCCAGGTGAACTCGACGATCGACCTGCCGAGGATGCGCCAGCTGTTCTTCGCGAACGACTCATTCAGGCTGTCGGGTACGAGCCGCTTCCTCGGCACGTTTCATCTCTTCAAGGAAACACTGGCCAACGGCCAGATTCGTACCGGCCGCGAACTCAAAGGGACCTTTGAGAGCGACGAGTTCGGCCTGAACGATTACCGCTTCGAGGGCTTGCGCGGCAACGTGCGCTGGACGCCCGACGTGCTCCGCGTCACCGAAGCCACGACGGGGGCGTACGGCGGCACGGCCGGGTTCAGCTACACGATGGCGCCGCTCGGGCAGCGCGATGTGAGGACAAAGGCGACCCTTGACGCCGCATGGCACGACGTGGACCTGGCCACGCTGACCAGCGCGCTGAAGATGGAAGGCATCCAGCTGGCTGGCCGCCTGTCGGGCCGCAACCTGCTCGAGTGGCCGCTGCGGGGCTTCTCGGAAGCCACCGGCGAAGGCGAGCTGCACGTCGCGCCGCCAGACGGGGTGACGCTCATGACGGGCGAGATGCCGCTCGAGCGGATCCGGGCCGAAGCGGAGCGCCCTCGGCCGGTTGGCCCCTTCAGCCCGCTCACGCCGTTCGAGCCGGTGCCGATAGGCGGCGACGTCGTCTATGCCTTCGGCCCCGAGGACATCGAGATCGCGCCCAGCCGGCTGGCGACCCAATCGACGTTCGTCGAATTCGACGGGCGCACCGCCTACGGTGAGGACTCGCGCTTTCCGTTTCACGTGACGAGCGCCGACTGGCAGGAAAGCGATCGCGTGTTTGCCGGCCTGCTGACGGCGTTCGGCGTTCGCACGCGCGCCATTCCGATAGAGGGCCACGGCACCTTCGACGGGATCATGCAGGGGAGCGTCCGCCGCCCGCGCATCGAGGGCGACTTCTCGGGCGACGGGATGCGGGCGTGGGACGTCGTCTGGGGCGCGGTGAAGGGCCATGCCGTCATCGAGAACGCCTATGTCGACGCCTCGAACGTCGAGATCACCTCGGGCGACTCCCGCATCGCCACAACGGGCCGGTTCTCGATCGGGTACCCGCGTCGCGACGGCGGCGAGGAGATCAACGCCCGCATCCAGATCTCGGGCCGCCCCGTCGCCGATCTGCGCAACGCCTTCAGGCTGTACGAATACGACCTGGACGGCATCCTGAGCGGCGACTTCGACGTCCGCGGCAAGTACCTGACGCCGACCGGCTCGGGGACGATGGAGATTACCAACGGCACGGCCTATGGCGAGCCGTTCGAATCGGCGAGGGCCGCAGTGCAGCTCGAGGGCGAGGGCGTGCGCCTGGAGAATCTCCAGGCCATGAAGGGAGGCGCGCGCGGAACCGGCGCGGCCTACGTCGGCTTTGACGGCACCTACAACTTCAACTTCGACGCGCAGGGGATTCCGGTGGAGTCGTTCGCGGCCGCGAAGCGCTTGCCGCTGCCCATCTCGGGTCTGCTCGACGTGACAGCCGGCGGCAGCGCCACGTTCGCGTCGCCGCGGTACGACGTGCGAGCCACCATGCGCGACCTGTTCGTCGCCGACGAAGGCGTCGGCCAGGTCTACGGAGAATTCAGCGTCGCCAACAACCTGATGACGGTGCGTCGGCTCGATGTCGCGTCGCCTCGGTTGGGCGTCACCGGCTCCGGCCGCATTGCGCTGAACCCGGAGCTCGACACGGAGTTCTCGCTCCTCGTCTCGGACGCATCCCTCGACCCCTACATCCGCCTCTTCCAGCCCCGCGTGTCCCCGTATACGACGGCCGTCGCCAGCGGCTCGATCCGCGTGGTCGGCTCGCTGGCCGACATCGACAACCTGCTCGTGGACGCGACGGTGGACCGGCTCGACGTCACGCTGTTCGACTACGCCCTTCGCAATGCGCGGCCCATCCGGATGGCGCTCGATCGGCATTCGATCCGCGTCAACGACATGCGCATCGAGGGCCTGGACACGCAGCTCGACGTCACCGGCCAGGTCAACCTGCACGATCGGCGCATCGCGATCCGGACGACCGGCGACGCCAACCTGGCCGTGCTGCAGGGCATCTTCCCGAACATCAGCAGCCGCGGCATGGCGACGCTGTCGGCCACGCTCGAAGGTCCTCTCGAGAACCCCGATGCCACCGGCGCGCTCGAGCTCGCCAACGGCCGCATCCGCCACTTCGCGCTGCCGCACGCGCTCGAGAACATCAATGGACCGCTGCGATTCGACGCGCGGGGCGTATCGCTCGACGGGCTGACCGGGCGTCTCGGCGGCGGCGACGTGTCCTTCAAAGGCCGGGTGGACAAGGACGGGTACTTGCCAGGCCGGCTCGACCTGACGATGGCCGGCACGGACATGCGCCTGCGGTTCACCGAGGGCGGACAAGCGCTGGTAGACGCACAGCTCGCGCTTCAAGGCACCATTGAAGACGCGCTGCTGTCTGGACGCGTGACGGTCAAGGAGGCGCTCTACAGACGCACGCTCTCGACCGGAGTCGGTTTCTTCAATTTCGGCGGCGACGACGACATACCGCAGCCTGAAGGAGTGACGCCAACGCTCCCTGTTCGCTACGACGTGAGGATCGAGGCGCCGTCGTCGATCCGCGTCCGCAACAACGTCTTTCCGTCGCTCGTCGCCAGCGCCGACCTCCGGCTGCGGGGCACCTTCGCCAGGCCGCTGCTCTTCGGGCGCTTCGAGGTCGATCGTGGCGAGGCACAGTTCGAGGGCAAGCGCTACGTCCTGACGCGCGGCACCATCGACTTCAACAACCCGACGAGGATCGAGCCCTTCTTCGACATCGAAGCGGAGACGCGGGTCCGCGTTCCCGGCGAGACGTATCGCGTCACCGTGCGCGCGGCAGGGCCCCAGGACCGGCTCGACCCGGTGCTGACCTCCGACCCTCCTCTGCCGGAGGTCGAGGTGCTGGCGTTGCTGTTCGGCAACATCGCGCCGGGAGGCAATGCCGAGCTGAATCAGTACAGCACGGTCATTACACCGCAGCAGCAGCTCATGCGCGCCCAGCTCGCGCAGCAGCTCACGGGCGGCATCTCCTCCGAGGTTGGACGGGCGGTCGCCGGCGCCGTCGGCGTGGACACCTTCCAGATCACGCCGCTGCTCGGCGATCCGAACGCGCAGACGGCCCGCCTCGAGCCCGGCGCTCGGGTCACCATCATCAAGAACCTCTCCCCTCGCGTGGCGCTGACCTACCAGCGAAGCCTGTCATCGTCTTCGCGGGATCAGATCATCCTGCTCGAGTACGATCCGACTGACCGCTACTCCTGGATCCTGTCCCGCAACGAGGACGGCACCTTCGCGCTGGATCTCAGGGTGCGACGGACGTTTCGCTGAATGCGAGCCTTCGTTCGGGTGCTCCTCGGTCTCGGCTACGCCGTCTGGATCCTGACTGACGCCGCACCGGCCCGCGCCCAGGTGGGCGAACGGGTAGTCGAGATCGTGATCGAGCAGGAGGGGCAGCGGGTCACCGAGCCCACGATCACACGATTGATTCAGACGCGCGTGGGCGAGCCCCTGTCGATTGCCGACGTCAGGGAGACTACCGACCACCTCTACAGCCTGCGCCGCTTCGACGATGTGCAGACGTCGAGCGAGCCCGTCCCGAACGGCATACGGCTTCGGTACACGCTGTTTCCCCTCCACCCGATTGACCGCATCGAGTTCCGGGGCACCCTCGGGCTGTCGCAGGGGTCCCTCCGTACGCTGGTGGTGGACCGTTTCGGCGACTCGCCGCGATCGGGGCAGCTCGTCGAGGTCGCCGAGGCGCTCCGTGCGGAGTACCGGCGGAAAGGCTACGACCGCGCCAGCATCACGCCACGCGTGGAGGAGAGCCACAATCCCGATCGCGCGACGCTCGTCATCGACGTGCAGTCAGGCCCGCGCCAGACGATTACCGACGTGCGCTTCACCCACGTCGACCCCGAGAGGAGCGTAAAGATCGAGGAACTGCCTGACGTGAAGCGAGGCCAGCCGTTCGACGAGGACGCGATCGAGAGCGAGCTGCGCGCCTGGGAAGAGCGGATGCGCGCCCGGGACTACTACGAGGCGACTGCCAGCCACGGGTCGATTACGGGCGACGGCATATTCGTGACGGTGAGCCTCGCGCTCGGGCCCAGAGTCGTTCTGGGCTTCGCGGGGGATCCGCTGCCCAAGTCCGAGCTCGAGCAGCTGGTTCCCATCCGCGCCGAGGGATCCGCAGACGAGGACCTGCTCGAAGATTCGAGGCGCGCTATTGAAGCGTACTTGTCGGCTCGTGGGTACCGCGACGCCGCCGCGCCGGTCAGCAGGGAAGAGCGGGGCGGAGATCTCATCATCACGTTCGACGTCG
>DASTDQ010000808.1:0-4013 GCA_035710305.1 Vicinamibacterales bacterium
CCATGCATTCAGGGCCACCGAACACTCCGAGCACGCGAATCGGATGCGTGTGGAGGCCAGTCTCTTCCCAGACCTCCCGAACCACGGCACTCGAAGGTGTTTCGTTCGGTTCGATCGAACCGCCTGGAGTGCTCCAAACGCCAACATCGCGTTGATGGACGAGAAGGATTCGTTGTCGCTCGTCGAACACGATGCCAGTGACCGAAGGCAGAACGAGGAGCTGCGTGCCGACGGATGCCCGGAGTGCCCGAAGGTAAGAAGACATTGCCATGACGGAGTTTCTACCTCAGACGCAGCATAACCCCGGCAATCGCCAGGATCCCTTGCGCGGTGGGCATCGATCGGGCATTCTGCCTCTCCCGCGCGCAGCGGCAGCATGTCCCTGATCATCGCGATCCTTCTGCTTCTCGTCGTATCCAGAGTGGCCGCCGAACTGGCCGAGCGCGCCGGCCAGCCCGCGATGATCGGCGAGATCGCGGCGGGGCTCCTGCTCGGCCCGTCGGTCCTGAACCTCGTGCACGGATCGCCCGAGCTGACCGCCATCGCGGACCTCGGCCTGCTCCTGCTCATGCTGCTCGCCGGCATGGAAATCAGCCTCGATCAGCTCTTCGACGCCTTCAGAGGGCGCAAGATCTGGATCTCGCTGCTCGGGTTCCTGCTCCCGCTGGCGCTCGGCATCGGCGCGGGCGTCGCGCTCGGCCTCGACGGCAATCGCACGCTCTTCATCGGGCTGTGCATCGCCATCACGGCCCTGCCGGTCAGCATTCGCATCCTCATGGATCTCGGCCGCCTCCAGACCACGGTCGGCGGCCACATCGTCGGCGCTGCCATCGCCAACGACGTGCTCGCGCTGCTGATGCTCGGCGTGATCGTCAACACGCACGCGGGCCAGTCCTCCTGGGGCGACGTGATGTCGCTCGGCGGCGTGTCCGTGCTCAAGGTGCTGATTTTCATGGCCGCCGTGCTGGCCGCCGCGAGATTGATCAACAGGGCCGCCGGGAAGACGCCAGCGTTCCACCGGCTCACCGGACGGCTGCGCGTGAAGGAGCCGCTCTTCGCCGTCACGCTGACGTTCGTCGTGATCTTCGCGGCCCTGGCCGATGCCCTCGGCCTGCACCTCGTCGTGGGAGCCTTCTTCGGCGCCCTGCTTCTGAGCCACGAGCTCCTCGGCAGGGAGAACTTCGAGCACGTGCGCAAGACAGCGTCGGCCGTGACGATGGGCTTTCTCGCGCCGCTGTTCTTCGCGACGATCGGCCTGGAGTTCGACGCGGCCTCGCTGTCCGGCGTCTGGCTTCCGGCCGTCATCCTCACGGTCGCCTTCGTCGGAAAGATCGCCGCCGGCCGTCTGGGAGGATGGCTCGCGGGCCTCGGCCCGGCTGAAAGCTGGGCGCTCGGCATCGGGCTGAACGGCCGCGGCATCATGGAGCTGGTCGTCGCCAGGATCGGACTGACCAGCGGCCTCGTCGGCCCCGACATCTTCTCGGTGCTCGTCCTCATGGGCGTGACGACGACGGTGATCACGCCCGTCCTGCTCAAGCGTGCGTTCGAAGCCGTCGATCGCGATCGCACATCCGAAAGGCGACCTGAAGCTCGTCGTTCCTGAATCAGGGTTTTTCAGCGTCGTTGTCAGGACTTCCCGGCTGCGCCGAGCACATAGTGCGGCGGTAGATACGGGAGGAGCCATGCGCTGCGTCTGGGTTCTGATTGTGAGCTGCGCCGCTGTACCCGCTACGGCCGTCGCGGCATCGGCCCAGGTAATCACCATCGTTGACTACGGCGGCCCGCGCGCCAGCCTCAGAATCGGGTATGGCGGCCACGGTCCGGATTGGGAAGTCTCGTTCGACCAGTCCGTCCTGACCGATCGCATCCGCCTGCGCGCCGGGTGGGGGCAGGGCCGCTGGAACGACCAGTACGCAACGCAGCCACCCGCCGGAACGGCTCCGCTGGTCGCGCGTCTGGCCGCCTCGGTCATCTTCTACCCCAGGGTGGACCGTGGTGGGCCGCTGCGGTTGTACATGGGAATGGGCTTCTCGGCCTACGTGCCCCGCCACGTCGACATGGACGCCCAGCGCGGCTTCCGTTTCATTGTCGGTATCGAGGGCTCGGGCGATCGATGGGTCGTTGGTCCCGAGGTCGAGATCGACGCGCCGAGTCCGACCGACGTCAGCCGGACGGTCAGCGACGACGACCTTCTGTTTGCGGGACGCATCGGCATCGCCGTGCGGCGGCGATTCTGAGCGCGACAGAACCCCTCAGTCCTGGCGGCGGAAGTAGGGTCTGAGGCGCACGAGCGGCACGCCCACCACGACGAGAAACGGCACGTTCGCGATCGCGATGTTGAACCAGGCGCCGTGCAGCGCGGACAACGCCGAATCGACGACGAACCACACGAGCACTGCCGCCACGACGGCGCGGTAGGCCCACGCCTCACGACGTGGGAAGGCGTGGTGGACGATCAGGTGCACCAGCACGAAGAACGCCGCCGTGGTTGCTCCGGCCGGTATCAGCGCGAAGGCGAAGGCGCGCCTTGCAGGGTCGGGAAGAACGTCGGCGCCGATCATCCACCGGGCCATGTAGCCCTCGTAGAAGCCGAACGGATCGAAGCTGCCCAGCACCGCCCAGCCGACTGCGAGGACGGCAAAGACCGCCGTGATCACGAGCAGCACGCGCCGCCATCGATCGAAAGCGCTCGTCGTCATACGCGGATTACTGTAGCCCAGGGATCAAAGCTCATGCGTGGCCGGCCGGGTCCGACTTTGAGTTAACATCGCGCCACACGCACTCGTTGATACTCAGCTCTGACTGTGAGCCCCCCATGACGACGCGAATCATCGTCGGAACGCTTCTGCTGCTGTCAGTCGCGTGCGGCGGGTCCCCCAAGCCTCAGGGACCTACCGGCACGCTGGAAAACCTGGTCGCTCCGATTGCGCTCTATCCGGACGCGCTGCTCGCCCAGATGCTGATAAGCGCCACGGATCCGGACAAGGTCGTGGATCTCGACATGTGGCTGAAAGCAAACAAGAACTTGAAAGGTACCCAGCTTCAGGACGAAGCCGTGCGAGCGGGCTTCGACGCGAGCTACATCGCGCTGGTGCTGTTTCCCGACGTCGTCGCGAACATGGCGTCGCAGATCGCGTGGACGAGGCTGCTGGGGCAGTCCTTCATGTCCGATCGAATGGGCGTCATGGCCGCCATTCAGAGCCTCAGGCAGAAAGCCCAGAACGTGGGAAACCTGAAGACGACCCCGCAGCAGCAGGTTCAGACCAAGACCATGGAAACTGGCGAGAACGTGATCGTGATCGAGCCCGCTAATCCGCAGGTCGTGTACGTCCCCCAATACAAGCCGGAAGTGGTGTACGTGCAGGCTCCCCCCGCGACCACGACCACGGTCGTCGTCGAGGACGACGATGACGATGCGGAAGCGGCGGTGGCTGGTCTCATCGGGTTCACCGCCGGCATCGCGATTGGCGCCTCGATGAACAACAGCTACTACTACGGCCCGATGGGCTTCTACGGCGCCCCGCCCATGTACTACGGCGGCTGGAACAATTACTACGAAGCCCGAGACGACGCCCGCGACGACTGGATGGACCACCGGGAAGATATGTTCGACGAGCGCAGCGATCGCCTCGAGGACCGGCAGGATTCGCGGAACGACCGGCTGGAGAATTCCCAGGGGCAGCGCTCCGAGCGTACGGAGCAGCGGCAGGAGAACAGGCCGCAGTCGCAGGCCGAGAGGACCGAGCGGCGCTCGCAGGCGCAGAGCGCGGCATCGCAGCGAACGGGCGAGCGGAGCACACAAGCGCAAGGCGCGGCCGCTCAGAGGACGGGGGAGCGGAGCGCGCAGGCACAAGGCGCAGCATCACAGAGGACAGCCGAGCGAAGCGCCACCGGCCGGACCGGAAGCGCCGAAGCGCGCGGGTATGGCGGGGCGCAGAGCCAGGCGGCCAGCCAGCGGAGCACGGACGCGTTCTCCGGCTATCAGAGCGGAGGATCGCAGCGGGCATCCAGCA
>DASTDQ010000809.1:0-2112 GCA_035710305.1 Vicinamibacterales bacterium
GGCCGCTCGGGAATGGTGACGGCGATCAGCGCCTCGCGCGACTCCCCCAGCTCGGCGCGCTCGGCCACGAACCGGAGGCGATCGAAGTTGATATTGGCGCCGCTCAACAGCGCCACGATCGACTGGTTGCGCGCCCCCTCGCGCTCCACCCACGCCTTCACCCCGGCCGTCGCCAGCGCGCCTGCCGGCTCCATCACGCTGCGAGTGTCGTCAAAGACGTCCTTGATGGCCGCGCAGATCTCGTCGTTGGTCACGCGGACGATCTCGTCCACGGTCTGCTGCGCGATCGCGAACGTCCGCTCGCCCACTTCACGCACGGCGACGCCGTCGGCGAAGATGCCGACGTGCTCGAGCTGCACGCGCCGGCCGAGCGCCATCGATCGGTACATGGCGTCCGCCTCGAACGGCTCGACGCCGATGACCTTGACGTCGGGCCGGAGCGACTTGACGTAGCCGGCGATGCCGGCAATCAGGCCGCCGCCGCCGACGGGCACGAAGACGGCCGAGAGACGCTGCTGGCTCTGACGGAGGATCTCGGCGCCGATGGTCCCCTGCCCGGCAATCACGAGCGGATCGTCGAAGGGATGGATGAAGGTCATCCCAGTCTCGGCGATCAGCGTGTCGCAGTGCGCCTGCGCCTCGTTGTAGCTGTCGCCGGCCAGCACGACCTCGGCGCCCATCGACCGCACCGCATCCACCTTGATCCTCGGGGTGGTCTGGGGCATGACGATCACGGCGCGCAGCTCGAGCTTCTTCGCGGAGAAGGCGACTCCCTGCGCGTGGTTGCCCGCGCTGGCCGCAATCACGCCGAGTCCGCGCTCTCTGTCGGTGAGGTGGGCGATGCGGTTGTAGGCGCCCCGCAGCTTGAAGCTGAAGATCGGCTGCAGATCCTCGCGCTTGAGCAGCACTTCGTTGTCGAGCCGCTCCGAGAGCCGAGGGGCCGCGTCGAGCGGCGTCTCGCTCGCCACGTCGTACACGCGGCTGGTCAGGACGTCGCGGAGAAGCTGCGTGAGTTCGGCGGTGACGAGCACGAGGGAATCTTATCCTGTCGCTCTTCCCCTGCCCCCTGCCCCCTGCCCCCCTGCCCCCTGCCCCCCTGCCCCTGCCCTCTAACCCCTGACCCCTGCCCCGTGCCTCGTGTCCTCTGCCCCCCGCCCCCTGTCCCCTGCCCCCTGCCTATGACCGATCATGGTCCGCAGATCGCTCGAGAAGAGGCGGCTCATGGTCGTCGCCGCGGACACCCAGGAGAGCGGACGGGACTCGACGCGCACGCGGCCCGCCTTGATCGCGTCGCAGATGGCGTCCGCGGTGGGCTCGGCGTCGACCATCGACCACGTCGTCCCGAGCTGCCGGAGTCTGTGAACGTCGCCGTTGCCGACCATCGGCTTGCCGCGCTCACGCGCCCACCGCTCCGCCTTTTCGTTGAAGTTCAGCGTCGAGGTGTACATCGCGTTGCATTCGACGGCGTCGAAGAGGTCGGCGTGCCGGTCCATCATGTCGCGGAGACAGTTTCCCATCGGAAAGAACGGGTGCGGCGCGACGACCAGCCCCGGCTCGCGCGCCTTGAGACGCGCGAGCGCCTCGAAGCTGTCGACGTCCATGCTGCGGGTGCTGAAGTTGAGCAGCAGGACGTGCCGTCCCTCGATCGTGCGCTCGATGCCGGGTATGAGCGTGACGCCTCGCTCCGCAGCGTAGGACACGAACGGCCGCGGATCGAGCTGCAGGTTGTGCAGCGTCAGGGCGAGCGCCTGATAGCCAAGCGCCGCCGCCCGATCGATCAGCTCGTGCGTCGAGTGCGGAATCAGGTCGACCGGATCGTCGGCCGTATGAGTGTGCAGTTCGACCTTGAGCACCTCCCGGACCTACTCAAGATCCTTGCCGGGCCCATGGGCCGGACGGGCCCGATCCTGCAGGGATTTGAGGGGTTCTTGACGAAGCGGCGGGGACGCGTTTCCGAGAAAACCCAGAAAAAGGTCCGCTTTGGGAACGCGGGCCTTACGACGAGATCGCCCGGACTGCCAGGTATCCGTACAAGAGCAGCGCGGCGCCCAGCACCGCGTTCACGACGACACCGTTGCGCGCGGCGCTCACGTGGCGCGAGTTGTTGAGCCA
>DASTDQ010000810.1:0-2170 GCA_035710305.1 Vicinamibacterales bacterium
CCGGTGAAGTGGATCGAGGACCGCGCCGAGGCCTTCGTCGCCACGACGCATGGGCGCGACATCCTCGCGTACGTAGATCTCGCCGCGAAGCGTGACGGCACGGTGCTCGGGCTCAAGATGCGGCTCATCGCCGACATCGGCGCCTACAACATGCTGCTCACGGCCGCCATTCCCACGCTGACGATGCTGATGGCGAATGCGACGTACAACATTCCCGCCATCCGCACGACGCTGACCGAGGTCTTCACGAACAAGACGCCCACCGATGCCTACCGCGGCGCCGGCCGGCCCGAAGCCACCTACTTCGTCGAGCGCGCCATGGATATGCTGGCGGCCGAGCTGAAGATGGATCCCGCGGACGTGAGGCGGAAGAATTTCATTCCCGCCGACAAGTTTCCATTCCAGACGCAGATGGGCGCCGTGTACGACTCGGGCGATTACGCCAAGGCGCTCGATCTCGCGATCGCGAAGTCGGGATGGAACGAGCTGAAGAAGCAGCGCGACGCGGCCCGGGCACAGGGCCGGCTCGTCGGACTGGGCCTGTCGATGTACGTCGAGGTCTGCGGCATCGGCCCATCGGCGACGCTGCCGACCGGAGGCTGGGAGCACGCGCAGGTGACCGTCGAGCGCGACGGCCGTATCACTGCCGCGACCGGCGCCTCACCGCACGGGCAGGGCAACGAGACGACCTTCGCTCAGATGATCGCCGACCAGCTTGGCGTGCCGTTCGAGCACGTCACCGTCGTGCACGGGGACACCGCCGTCGTGAAGCAGGGCATCGGCACGTTCGGCAGCCGCTCGCAGGCGGTCGGCGGCGCGGCCCTTCACATGGCCGGGGGCAAGGCGAAGGCAAAGATGGCGAAGTTCGCCGCCGCGATGCTCGAGGCGCACGAGGAGGACCTCGTGTTCGAGAACGGCACCATCTCGGTGAAAGGCGCTCCGGCGCGCGGCAAGTCGTTCGCCGAGGTCGCCGCCTTCGCGTATATCCCGGTTCCCCTGCCCGAGGGACTCGAGCCCGGCGTCAGCGAAGAGGCGTTCTTCGAGCCGACGAACAATACGTACCCGTTCGGCTGCCACATCTCGATGCTCGAAATCGATCGCGACACCGGCGAGCCGACGCTGCTCAAGCTGGTCGCGGTGGACGACGCGGGCAACCTGATCAATCCGCTGATTGTCGAAGGCCAGATTCACGGCGGCCTCGCGCAGGGAATCGGCCAGGCGATGATCGAGGAAGCCGTCTACAACTCGGACGGGCAGCTCGTGACGGGCTCGTTCATGGACTACGCCCTGCCGCGGGCAATCGATTTTCCCCGCTTCGAGCTGCACAGCACGGTGACGCCGACGCCGGTGAACCCGCTTGGCGCGAAGGGCGTGGGCGAGGCCGGTACGCTGGGCTCGACGCCCAGCATCGTGTCGGCTGCCGTAGATGCACTGAGCGGCTTCGGCGTCAAGCACATCGACATGATGCTGCGGCCGGAGAAGCTGTGGCGCATCATCCACGGCCAAGGAGGTCAGGCGTGATCCCCACAGCATTCGACTACCAGCGAGCGACGTCGATCGACGATGCGCTCGCGAAGCTGAAGGCCGCGGGCGGCGGCAAGCTGCTGGCGGGCGGCCACAGCCTCGTGCCGCTGATGAAGCTTCGCCTGAGCCAGCCGGGGACGCTCATCGACATCGCCAGGATTCCCGGGCTCGCAGGCATCCGCGAAAAGGACGGCCTGATCGAGATCGGCGCGGCCACGACCCATCGCGACGTCGCCGCCTCAGAGCTGCTGCGCCGCGTGTGTCCCATGATCGCCGACGCCGCGGGAGAGATCGGCGACCCGCAAGTCCGCAATCGCGGCACGCTCGGCGGCAGCCTCGCGCACGCGGATCCCGCGGCCGACTACCCTGCCGCCATGCTCGCGCTCGACGCGGAAGTGCACCTCAAGGGGCCGAAGGGCTGGAGAAAGGTGAAGGCCAGCTCCTTCTTCCAGGGGTTGTTCACCGTCGATCTGGCGGCCGACGAGATAATCGTGGGTATTCAGTTCACTCCAATCAAGGCTGCGGCCTACGCGAAACTCCACCAGCGCGCGTCGCATTTCGCCATCGTCGGCGTCGCGGCCGCGCTCGAGGTCAAGGGCGGCGTGATCCAGTCGGCACGCATCGGCCTGACCGGGGCCAGCACGCA
>DASTDQ010000811.1:0-5208 GCA_035710305.1 Vicinamibacterales bacterium
CCGGTCGCGGAGCTCGCCATGAGCATGCCGACCACCAGCCCCCGGCGCGCGGAGAACCAGCGCGTCGCGACCGTCGCGCCGAGCACCAGCGCGGTCAGCCCCGTCCCGACGCCGACGACCACGCCCCAGAGAAGGATGAGCTGCCAGACCCGGCTCATCGCGAGCGAGGCGAGGAGGCCGGCCGCGATGATGGCGAGCGCGATCAGCACCATCCGGCGCACGCCGAAGCGGTTCATGAAAGCGGCCGCGAACGGGCCGAGCAGGCCGAACAGCGCGAGCCGGATCGCCAGCGCCGAGGAGATCTCGGCGGTCTGCCAACCGAACTCCTCCTGGAGGGGCACGATGAACACGCCGGGCGCCCCCACCGCGCCGGCCGTCACCAGCATGGTAAGGAAGGTGACAGCGGCGACGACCCAGCCGTAGTGGATGTCGCGCCGGCCGAGCGCAGCGGCCAAGGATGACGAGATCATCGGTAAGCCCTTAGGCGACCGGGACAGTCGGAAGGTCAAGCTGATCGAGCTTGCCGCCGGTCGCGCGGTGCCGGTATTCACGATGGTCGACCACCGTGTAGGGGAACGTCAGCGCAATCGCGCTGGCCTCGTCGAGGCGCGCGGCTTGCTCGGGGGTGAGCTGCAGCCGCGTTGCGCCGAGATTGTCGCCGAGCTGCTCGAGGGTGCGCGGGCCGACGATCGGCAGCGCGCCCTTCGAAGCCACCCAGGCGATCGCGACCTGGCTCGGCGTCGCGCCGGTCTCCTCGGCGACGGCGATCACCGTGTCGAGGATCGCCGTGCGCTGCGCACTGTTCTCGGGCTGGAACACGCGGCCGCCCAGCGCCTCGGCGCGGCCGGCCTCACCGCGGCGGTACTTGCCGGTGAGCATACCGCCGCCCAGCGGCGACCAGGCGACGATCCCGAGGCCCAGCGCCTGGCCCATCGGCAGCAGTTCCTGCTCCGTCGTGCGCTCGACCAAGCTGTGCTCGACCTGCAGCCCGGCGATTGGCGCGAAGCCGCGCAGCTCCGCGATAGTCGCCGCCCGCGCGACGCGCCAGGCCGGGAAGTCGGAGAGCCCTGCATAGAGGATCTTGCCGCCACGCACGAGGTCGTCGAAGCCGCGCACGATCTCCTCGACCGGCGTCACGCCGTCGGCGTAGTGCGCCCAATATAGGTCGATGCGGTCGGTCCTCAGCCGTCTCAGGCTGGCCTCGAGGGAGGCGACCATGGCCTTGCGGCTGTTGCCGGTGACCAGGATGCCGGCCTCCGGCGCCGCGCCCTGCGTGAACTTGGTCGCAAGAACGAAATCGTCGCGCCGGCCTTGCAGGAATTGCCCAAGCAGCTCCTCGGACTCGCCGAACTGGTAGGTGTCGGCCGTGTCAATGAAGTTGCCGCCAGCCTCGGCATAGGCATCGAGGATGCGGCGCGCCTCGTCGGGCTCGGCGCCGTGCCCCCATCTCGTGCCGAACACCCCGGTTCCCAGCACGAGCTCGGATACGCGCAGGCCGGTGTGCCGGCCGAAGACCTTGTAGCGCACAGCGAGCCTCCTGGATGGCGGCCACCTCAGATCGGGGCCTCCTTTACATGATGGTCATCATCATTCTTGACGATAGATGTCAAGCATCATATAAAGAGTCAAGCGTTTTTCTGAGACCAGGAAGAGAGCGATGAGAGTGAGCAGGGAGCAGGCGGCTGAGAACCGGGACCGCATCATCGACGTCGCCGGCCGGCTCTTTCGCGAGCGGGGCTTCGACGGCATCGGCGTCGCGGGTCTGATGAAGGCCGCCGGCCTCACGCATGGCGGCTTCTACGGCCACTTCGAGTCCAAGGACGATCTGGAGGTTCAGGCTTGCGCGCGCGCGCTTGCCCGGACCAGCGAGCGTTGGAACGCCGTAGCGGCGAACGCTGCCGAGGCGCCGCTGGACGCCCTCTTGGACAGCTACCTGTCCGGCAGGCATCGCGACGGCACAGGCGAAGGCTGCATCTATGCAGCGCTGGCCGCGGATGTCGCCCGGCAGGAGAACCCGACGCTGCGCCGCCGCTTCACCGAGGGGCTGCGGTCCTCGATCGATACCCTGGTTCGGATCATCCCTGGCAGGTCCAGGGCCGCACGGCGGCAGAAGGCGCTCGCCTGCCTGTCGACTCTGGTGGGCGCCCTCATCCTTGCCCGCGCCGTCGACGACGCGGAGCTGTCCGATGAGATCCTTGCCGCCGCCCGCGCCTTATGGCGCGAGCCGAGCTGATCGGTGTGAACCACACGCCCTGTGTGTCAGCGCCGTGGGCGACGGCCGTCCGGATCGCCCGAACTGTCGTGCGGGAACGCAAGAAATGAGAGAGCGATATCTCGAGGACTTCGCCGCCGGGCAGATCTTCGGCTCCGGACGGCTCGTGATCGACAAGGAACGGATCAAGAGCTTCGCCGCCGAGTTCGATCCGCAACCCTTCCATCTCGATGAGAATGCTGCGGAGGACACGCTCTTTCGCGGACTCGCGGCAAGCGGCTGGCACACCGCAGCGGTGACGATGCGGCTCCTGGTCGAGAGCGAGATCAAGCCCGCCGGAGGCATCGTCGGCGCTGGCTTCGACGAGTTCCGCTGGCCGCGGCCGGTCCGCCCCGGAGACGAGCTGCGCCTGGAGAGCGAAGTGCTCGAGGTGCGGCCGTCGAAGTCGCGCCCGGAACAAGGACTGATCAAAGTCCGGACGACGACGCTGAACCAGAACGGCGACGCCGTGCAGGTTCTGATCGCAAATCTGATGGTGCCGCGCCGGCCGACCTAGACTAGCGCTATTGTCACGCTGCCAGTAGGGCCAGCCCACTCGAGCGCGTCCAGCTCCGCCCTGCCCCGGGCGCCGATGACGCCGTCCAACGCCTTCTCGATCCTGCCGCAGGAGCCGCACGATGACCCAGCAAATAGAGCTCTTCTACGATTTCCGCAGTCCCTACAGCTATCTCGCCTTCACCCAGCTCCGGCAGATGGACGTCGTCATTACGCTGCGGCCGATGAAGATTCTCAAGGTCATGGAGAAGGTTGGCAACGTCCCGACGACCATCACCTGCGCAGCGAAGGGCCGCTATGCGCGCGTCGACGTGAGACGCTGGGCGCAGCGCTACGGGGTTCCGCTCAACCCCTCGGACATGCGCGCCAACGACGGCGACGCCTGCTCGCGCGCGGTGCTGTCGGCCGAGGGGCCGGAGGACGCCGCCGCCATCACACTGGCGCTCTACCGGGCGATCTGGAGCGAGGGGAAGACGTTGGCGAACGCAGCCGATGTCGTTGCGGCGATCGCTGACGCCGGGATCGACACGGAGCCGATCGCCGCCCGGATCGACCGCTCCGAGATGGCCGCCCAGCTCGATGCCAACACCGACGAGGCGGCGGAGCGTGGCGTATTCGGATCGCCGACCGTCTTCGTCGGCGAGGCGATGTTCTTCGGTAACGACCGGCTTGAGTTCGTGCGCGAGGAGCTCGCGCGCCTGGAGGAAGCCGCATGACCGACGCAGCCAAACCATTGGCGCTGATTACCGGCGTAGGCCCCGGCACGGGCGCCGCGCTCGCGCGACGCTTCGCCGAGGGCAACTATCGCGTGGCGATGCTGGCGCGCAACGCCGATCGCCTTTCGGCGCTGGAGCGGGAGATCCCGAACTCGATCGCGGTGCCGTGCGACGTCAGCGATGCGGCAGCGCTGGAGCGAGCGGTCGCGCAGGTCGGCGACCCGAAAGTGGTCGTCCACAACGCGGTCGGCGGCGCGTTTGGCACCTTCGAGCAGATCGAAGCGGAGACGCTCCGGCGCAACTTCGAGATCAACACGATGGCGCTGTTCCACCTTGCTCGACTCATAGCACCGGCGATGGTGGCCGCCGGCGAAGGCGCCATCATCGTCACCGGTAATACCTCGGCACAGCGCGGCAAAGCGAATTTTGCAGGTTTCGCGCCGACCAAGGCAGCGCAGCGCATCCTCGCCGAATCGCTCGCACGCGATCTCGGGCCCAAAGGCGTCCACATCGCCTACCTCGTCGTCGACGCGGTGATCGACGTGCCCTGGCAGCGCGAGCGGCTGCCGGACGCGAAGGACGACTTCTTCATCTCGCCCGCCTCAATCGCCGCCGAGGTCTTCCATCTCGCGCACCAGCCGAAGGACGCCTGGTCGTTCCTCGCAGAAGTGCGTCCCTTCCACGAGCCGTGGTGAGCGTTGTGGACGGCGAAACCAATGCCGCGCCGGACGGCCTGCAGCAGCTTCAGGCGATGCCGGGTGGCGGCTTCAAGGCGCCGATCGGCCAAACGCTCGGCTTCGATCTGGTCGAGGTTGAGCGCGGACGGGTCGTATTCGAAGGCAAGCCCGACCGCAGCGTCTACGACCTGTTTGGCGCCATCCATGGCGGCTATGCCGCGCCGCTGCTCGACAGCGCTTGCGGGATCGCCACGCATTCCACGCCGGGTCCGGGCCGCGGCCCCGAGACGAGCCGCTGTGCGGCTACGTCAGCCGCGCTCGGCGTGGACGCATGAGGTCGACCTCCGGCCGTTCAAGGAACCTTTCTGAGGGCTGCTCGTGAGGAGTCGCCTGCCGCTTCCACTGCCGACTGCATGCCCGTGCAGCCGGTGGCGCACATCGGCAATCCGCAGCACGAATCCGAGTGACCCACACCTCGAGATGCTTCACATGACCGATGCACCACAAGCCGACGTAGGCGCCTGGCACTCGGTCCCATTGACGCACGACAGAGCGGGCCTTCTGCGGGCGGCCGCTCGCGCGAGGGGCCCAGCCGGGCACCGCGGCGATCAGCGCCAGCTACACCACGCGGGGCGCGATTCCTGTCCGCACGGCATCCGTACCGAATCGAGTTGTTCGATCCGTGCTCACTTCGCTTGAGCGCAGCACTTTCGAACCCGCCACCCAACTGGCACCGCATAACCAATTGATCTGGCGGGATTTTCACAACCGTACCAAAATGGCCGTGGTTCGGTTGTGTCAGAGAAGGGGGCCGGAGAGAAACGGGAAACAGCCCAAAATGGGCTTCTGGGCCGGTGCTCGTGGTTCGGACAAATAACCGCGAACGCCCGCATTCTGCGGCATTCCGGCCGTCTGCGTATTACGCAAAAAGAATGTCTCGACTGGGGAGACTGGCGGAGGGACAGGAGCGCGACCAGAAACATTCTCCGTTTTTCGAGCACACCCGAGGGGGGAATGTTGCAAGGGTCGAGATTTGAGTGCCGGTCGG
>DASTDQ010000812.1:0-5658 GCA_035710305.1 Vicinamibacterales bacterium
CGCCACATGCGAACCGCGCGATAGGCGTGCACGGGGCGGCCCAGGTGAAGCGTCGAGGCCGAGAGCGCGAGCCCGCCCACCAGGAGCGAGGCGAGTGCGGCGGCCCCCAGGTTGGCGGGCGCCTCGAGCACCTGCGACAGCCAGATCGTCGTGAAGGCGCCGACGGCAAGCTGCGTCAGGACGGTCATCAGCACGAGCGGCCAGTGCGGATGCTCGGGCTCGACGTGCGTGATGTTCACGGGGAGCGCGTTGGGCGGCAGTGCGGCGGGCAGCGTCACGCGTGTCGTGGACAAGCTGATATCGCCGTCGGGGCGGCCGGCGATCGCGGGACCATCCTGAATGGAGGCGCGCCACGACGCGACGTCCACGATCTCGATCGCAATGGCGCCCTCGGGACACGCACCCACGCAGGCAGGCGTCTGGCCGAGCGACAAGCGGCCGTGGCACATGTCGCACTTGCCGACGACGCCGCGCTCGGGGTTGTACTGGGGCACTCCGTACGAGCAGTTCCAGGTGCAGTACTGACAGCCGATGCAGGTGTCAGCACTGTGCCGTACGATGCCAGTGCCCGGGTCCTTGGTGTACGCGTCTACCGGACACCCCTCCAGGCAGGTCGGCTCGAGGCAGTGGTTGCAGCCCATGGACAGGTACGACCGCGACACCGCCGGGAACCAGCCGCCTTCGATCTCGCGGACGCGCCTCCACTGGATGGAGGCCGGATTGCCGTTCTGCTCGTTGCACGCGACAACGCAGCACTTGCAGCCGATGCACTTGCCCATGTCCACGTGAAAGCGGTACTGCTCGCCGGGACCGGGCGCGCGATGCGGCATGCGGTCCTCGATCGCGCGCGTGGGGGCGAACGCCGGCGTCCCGCTGCGTCCGGTCAGCGCGAACCTCGCGTCATCGTCCTTCGTTCGCGTCAGCAGGGGCAGCGACGACATTCAGATAACTCCACGAGAACCTCTGCAACCTTCGTGCATCCCGCGCGCAGCGCGGCAGCGGGATGACGTCTCGGCTCGTCGTGGAGCTGAAGAATCGATCGGCGGCTGGACGGATGCACGCGACCGGGCGCGCATCGTGGATCTCACGATACGACGAGGATGACGGCGGAACAAGGGGGTGGCGAGCGACACGAACGTGTCCTCGATCGCCGAAAGCCACGTTCGTGTAGGAACGCGAGATTCCGACGTAAGAGCCTGATGCCGTGCCGGTTGAGTGCGACGCGGCAGCGTCTGCCGCGCTCGTGAAGGTCTTCGATGCCCGACGACTGGCCGACCGCCGATCGCATTCGTGCCGATGCGGCCCGTTAGCGGCAAGCCCGACGGAATTGTCGAATCCTCCGTCCCGTCCGACACGTTTGTGGACCCTGGCGAGGCACATCCTGCCGTGTCCACCGCGGCCGTTCGCCGAACATAGACACGCCAATCTCCACGCGCGCGTCCGTTCCCGGCCGCCGGAACGCAGCTTGCTGTGCGGTCTGCAGCGGCTGAGAAGCCGTGCCGGGAACGGCCACGTTGCCTCCCCTGTGGGATCACGACGATCACTGTTCAGGAACGGGAGCGTGGACGTGACGACAACTTCTCGAATCTCTGGCGCGGCAGCCGTCCATCTGGCGGCGCTCGCCCTCACCGCATCGATCACGCCGGCGCAGGAGACAACGCGCGCGGCCGCAGAGCCGGCTCCGCAAGCGGCACAGACGCTTGCGCAAGTCACGCAGAAACCACCGGAGCCTTCGCGGGCTCCCCTCTTCAATCGCGCCAACGAAAGCCTGCCCTCGTGGTTCCGCGTGCGCGGCGAGTTTCGTGAACGCATGGAGGGATTCGACAACGCGGGCTTCACCGATCCGCGCGACGACCTGTACTGGTTGAGCCGCTTCCGATTCGACACGACGTTCACGCCGTCAAAGATGCTTGCGTTTCAGGTGCAGCTCCAGGATGCCCGGGTTGGAAAGAAGACCGTCGGCACGACCGGGGCGCCGTTCAGCGCACCATTCGACCTGCGGCAGGGGTACGCCCAGGTGGGCTCGTCGACCAGTCCGTTCGCCGTCCGCGTGGGCCGCCAGGAGCTGGTGTACGGCGAGCAGCGGCTCGTCGGGCACGTCAGCTGGCTCAACGCTGCCCGCAGCTTCGATGGCGCGAAGCTGACCGTGCGCGGCAAGGCGTTTTCCGCGGACGTCTTCGCCGCGTCGCTCGTCCGCATCCTGGACGACGAGTTCGACAAGAGCGGCAACGGCAACCTGTTCGCGGGCGTCCACGGCACGACGGCCAGGCTCGTGCCGAAGGGCACGGTCGAGCCATACGCCTTCTACAGGCACGACATCAACCAGACCGGTGAAGCCGGCGCGTCGGGGACGCTCACCGGAACCACGGTTGGTATGCGAATGATCGGGACGCTGCCCGCCAGCTTCGACTACGGCGTGGAAATGGCGGTGCAGCGCGGGTCCCTGAGCACCAACAGCAGCGAAGCCTGGGCAGGACACTGGCAGCTCCGGCGGTCGCTGACGGGCGCAGGCGCCGCCAAGCTGATCGGAGAGTACAACTACGCGTCTGGCGACGCGGACCCCGCCGACGGCGTTCGCGGCACGTTCGATCACCTCTATCCAACGCCGCACGACAAGTACGGCCTGGCGGACCAGATCGGCTGGAAGAACATACGGCACGCGCGCGTGGGCTTCGACTTCTCACCCCATCGCGGATGGCCCGTCACCACCAGCTATCACTCGTGGTGGGTCAACGAGAAGCGCGACGCGGTCTACACGGCCGGGGGCGCGCCGCTGGCGCGTGTGGCTGCGGGCGCGCTGCACAGCCACGTCGGACAGGAAATCGACGTCCAGGTGAGCCGCGCGCTCTTGCCGAGCCTGCAGATCGCCGGCGGCTACGCGCACATCTTTCCGGGAGGCTTCCTGAAGGAGGCCACGCCGGGCGCTTCCTACAACTACCCCTACGTCATGGTCACGTATGTCTTTCTCGCGGAACGCTAGGTGGACGGTGTAACTCAAATGTCAAAACTCAAAACTCAAAAGTACGGTCGCAGACGGTTCCTCGAGACGGCGACGGTCTCGACCGCCGGCGTGCTGATGGCGGGGCTCCCGGCCGGATGGGTTGGGGGTGTCTACGCGGACGACGGGCCGGAGACGAGCACGATCCGGTTCGGCATCATCGCCCTGACCGACTGCGCGCCGATCGTGATGGCGCACGAGCTCGGCTACTTCAAGAAGTTCGGGATCACCTCGATCGTCTCGAAGGAAGCCTCGTGGGCCGTGATTCGCGACAAGCTGTCGCTCGGCGAGAACCAGGCGACGCACATGCTCATCGGGATGCCGCTCGCGTCGACGATGGGGCTGGCGGGATCGCCGGTGAAACCGATGATCGTGCCCTGGCTGCTGAACCGCAACGGCCAGGCGATCACGCTGAACAACAAGCTGAAGCAGGCGGGAGTGCGAAAGCCGCAGGACGTCAAGCCGCTTGCCGACAAGGCCAAGGCCTCCGGCGAGCCGCTCGCTTTCGCGATGACGTTTCCAACCGGGACGCACGCAATGTGGATGCGGTACTGGCTGGCCGCCGGCGGCGTCCATCCGGACAAGGACGTCAGCCTCATCACCATCCCGCCACCTCAGATGGTCGCCAACATGAAAGTGGACAAGATGGACGGCTTCTGCGTCGGCGAGCCGTGGAACAACAGGGCCATCGAGGACGGGATCGGGTTCACGGTCGTCACGACGCAGCAGATGTGGAAGGACCATCCCGAAAAGGTGTGTGCCTTCACGGAGGAATTCGCGGCGAAGAACCCGAAGACGGTCAAGGCGATCCTCAAGGCGCTTCACCTGGCCAGCGTCGATCTCGACAAGATGGAGAATCGGCCGAAGTTCGCCGAGGTCATCTCCCGGCCCGCCTACATCAACTGTCCGCCCGCCATCATCCTGGAACGGCTGCTCGGCAAATACGAATACGGCGACGGGCGTGTCGAGCAGGATCCCTTCTACATGATCTACTCGAACCGGACCTGCAACTACCCGCAGCGGATTTACGCGACGTGGTGGCTCACGCAGTTCCGGCGCTGGGGCATGACGAAGGGCGCTCCCGACTACGCGGCCGTCCCGAAACGCGTCATGCGGCCGGACATCTATCTCGAGGCGATGAAAGAGCTCGGTGTGCCGGTGAAGGTCGCCGAAGAACAGTCGATCGCGCTCTTTGACGGCGTGTTCGACGGCAAGGACCCGGAGAAGTACGCCCGGTCGTTTCCAATCAACGGTCTCGTGGGCTGAAGCCCGCGCGCTACGCCAAATGTAGAGCGGTGGCTTCAGCCACCGCGGACACGGAGGAACAATTGGTCAAACGCACCGTCAACATGGTCCTGCCGCTCGCCGGCATCGCGCTCGCGTTGATCGTCTGGTGGGTCGCGAGCCGGTTGGTGCAGGATCTGCCATCCCCGGCGCGGACGTGGGAGGAGAGCAAGCTGTACATCCTCGAGCCGCTCGCCAAGCGCGGTGAAACGGATCAGGGAATCCTGCGGCTCGCCTACTACAGCCTCGTCCGCGTGGCGCAGGGTTTCCTGCTTGGGATTGCGATCGCGACGCCGATCGGCTTCCTGCTCGGCGTCTCGACGACGCTGACGAGGATGTTCGACCCGATCATGCAGGTGCTGCGCCCGATCTCGCCGCTCGCGTGGCTGCCGCTCGGACTGGTGATCTTCCAGAAGTCCGAGCCGGCGGCTCTGTTCGCGATCGCCGTCTGCTCGATGTGGCCCACCGTCATCAACACGATGATGGGGGTTCGCGCCATTCCCCAGGATTACTGGAACGTCGCGCGCGTGCTCCGCCTGTCGCGCGTGACGACGTTTACCAAGGTCATCCTCCCGGCGACGCTGCCCTACGTCTTCACGGGCTACCGCCTCAGCCTCGGCATTGCCTGGCTCGTGATCGTCGCCAGCGAAATGCTGACAGGCACGCCAGGCGTCGGCGGGTTCCTGTGGCAGGAGTACAACAGCCTCGTCTACGCGCACATCCTGCTCGCCATCATCACGATCGGGCTGATCGGGTTCATGCTGGACCGGCTCATGGGCGCCGCGGAAGCACGGCTGCGGTCAGTGTAGGAGTGCGTAGGGGTCAAAGGAGACTAGTTGGCATTCATCACGGTCAAGGGTGTTTCCAAGTCCTTCCACACCGCCCGCGGTGTCCGTCACGTGCTGCACGACGTGTCGCTCGAGGTCGAACGGGGCGAGTTCGTGTCGATCGTCGGCGCGATGGGCAGCGGCAAGTCCACGCTCCTCGCCCTCGTCGCCGGCCTGACGGCGTCCGATGGGGGCACGATCACGATCGGCGGGGAGCCGGTGCTGGGCGTTCACCCGGCGGCGGCCTTCGTGTTCCAGAACTATTCGCTCCTGCCATGGTTCACAGCGCTCGAAAACGTGCGGCTGGCGGTTGACGCGGCGTTTCCGGACCTGCCGCGCGAGGAGCAGCGCAATCGGGCCCGCGAGGCGCTCGAAGCCGTCGGACTCGGCAATGCCGTCGGCCGCCGGCCCCGGCAGCTCTCCGGCGGCATGCGACAGCGCGTAGCGATCGCGCGCGCCGTCGCGACGAGGCCGCGCATCCTGTTCCTCGACGACCCCTTCGGCGCGCTCGATGCGCTGACCCGGGAAACGCTGCAGCAGGAACTGGCC
>DASTDQ010000813.1:0-4567 GCA_035710305.1 Vicinamibacterales bacterium
AGAACAGCGACTCCATCACCTCGTGCTCACGAGGGCATTCGGCTCTCACTGCCCGCCTCCCTGCGCACGCGGCGTCCCGAGCAGGCCAATCAGCTTCTGCCGGGCGCGGAACAGCAGCGCCTTGAGGCTGGCCTTCTTCAGCCCGAGCACGTCGGCGATCTCTTCGTGCGAGAAGCCCTGCGCGTACGCGAGCCAGAGCAGCGAGCGTTCACGCGGCTTCATGCGCCCCATCGCCTTCGCCAGGTCGAGCCTCCGCACGGCGCGGTCCGCGCTGTGCGCATCGACGGACAGGTGCTCGGCGTTCGTGTCCTCGGCGAGGCGCTCGGTGCGGGGCCGACGCCAGTGGTCCCGCGCCAGGTTGGTCGCGATCCGGAACAGGTAGTTCCGCCGGTGGTCGTCGCTTTCGAGCGTCGCGCGCGATCGCAGGAACCTGTAGTAGGCCTCCTGCAGCAGGTCGTCCGCCAGACGATCGTCGCCCGTCGTTCGCGCCAGATACGACCACACCGGGCGTGCCGTCTGATCGTAGAAGCTGCGGAACGCCTCCTCGGTCATCAGGAACGTCCGCTCGGCATCTCCGAACGCTCCGATCCGATCCATGTCGGTGAGCGTCACTTCACGCATGGGTCTCTTCCTTGCGCGCTGGCAGCAGACCCAGCCTCGCCGACAGGAGGTAGGCGACCACGGCCGAGACGACGGCGCCGACGCCGAGGGACATCACGATGACCCCGAGCACGGTGAACGCGGGGACGATTTCTTCGGGCACGCTCTCCTGAGCGTATCGCAATCCGAGGCCGAGCGCGGCAAGCACGACCCCCGCCTGCACAGACCAGAGAATCCGCGAGAGCGGAGCGCCCACGACCTTTGGTGCACCCTCGGTGCTGATCGGCGTGAACTGGAGGAAGTTTTTTCCGGCGGGCGTCTGGATATAGGCCAGCAGGTCTTCGTTCGACTGCATGCGATCGAGGATTTTCGTGTGCACCTCGGTCTGCATTCGTGTTTGCCGCAGCCAGCGCCGGTACTCGACCGCCTGCTTCACCAGGGCGGCGAGAATCGTCACGACCGTCATGAAGCCGATGAACAGGCCGATCCCGGCCAGGATGCCCGCAAACCACTCCATCGGTTCAGCCTGACGGTTGCGGTTGAAGTCCTGGACCGCGATGCCGAAGAAGTACGCCGGATTCCGCGTGACCTCCGGGTGGACCTTGAGAAAAGCCTGCAGTTGCGGATAGAGCGCCAGATACTCGGGCCGTTCGGCCAGCGACGGGTCGAGCTGAAGCACCCGGCGAACGTTGGGGGGCAGCTGCTCGAGCAGGCCCTGAAGCTGCTCCCGCGTGATCTCGGCGCCCTGGGCCGGCGTCTGAAGCACGACAGTGGGCTCTCCCCTCTGCTGGGCGGACGGACTGCCCGAAAGAGCCAGAACCAGGAGCGAAACCGCCGCAGCAAGCCTCTTCATACTCCCTATTACGGCTCTGCCATGGACTGGTTAACTAGCGGGTCGGGTAGCGGATGGTCTTACTGCCCCCTGCCCCCCGCCCCCTGCCCCCTGGTGAACGGCACGAACTGCACGGGAATCGTCCGCTTCTCGACCGTGCCAGCCCCGGTCCGGTCCACGATGGTCATCCACTGTTCGCGGCCTTGTGCTCCGACCGGAATGACCAGACGGCCCCCGGGTGCCAGCTGCTCGATGAGCGGCTTCGGGATCTGGTCCGGCGCCGCGGTCACCATGATTCGATCGAAGGGGGCGCGCTCGGGCCAGCCCGCGTAGCCATCCCCCTCGCGCACCTGGACATTCCCGATGCCGAGCTCGCGGAGCGTCGCCGACGCCCTTCTGGCGAGCTCCGGCACGATCTCGATGGTGTAGACCTCGCGCGCGAGCCGTCCAAGGACGGCGGCCTGATAACCGGACCCCGTTCCGATCTCCAGCACCGTGTGGCCCGGCCGCACGGCGAGCGCCTCGCTCATGTACGCCACGATGTAGGGCTGCGAGATGGTCTGGCCGAAACCGATCGACAGAGGCGAGTCGTCGTAGGCGCTCGAGGCCGCGTCGGCCGGCACGAACCGCTCGCGGGGCACCGATCGCATCGCGTCGAGCACGCGGGGATCGACGACGCCGCGCTGCCGGATCTGGCGCTCGACCATGTCGAGGCGGCGCTGGCCGAAGTCGCTGTCGTTCTGCGCGATGGGCGTACAGGCCATCAGCATCGTCAGCGCAGCCGCCCACAGGGGGCCGCGCTTCACTCACGCCTCCTGCAGCCGCCTGGCGGCCAGGACCTTCACAATCTTCTCTCCGTGAAAGCGGCCATTCTCGATGAAGATGTTGCCCGTATTCCGCCCGCCCGACGCCCCGCCGGCGATGAACAGGTTCCCCACGTTGCTCTCGCAGGTCTCGGGGTCGAGCGTCGGCGCAAGCGTGTCCGGGTGCACCTCGACGCCGGCCCGCCGCATCAACTCGGCATCCGGGTGGTAGCCGGTCAACAGGAACACACCCTCGGCCGGCAGGCTGTCGCGCACGCCTTCGCGCTCGACGACGACCTCGGTCGGCCGGATCTCGACGACACGCGACTCGAAGCGGGCCGCGATCGACCCCGCCTTGATCCGGTTCTCGATGTCCGGCCGGACCCAGTACTTGATGGACTCGCCCAGCGCGGCGTGCCGGTGCACGAGCGTCACGTGGGCCCCGGCTCGAAAGAGCTCGAGCGCAGCTTCCGCAGCCGAATTCTTGCCGCCGACGACCACCACGCGCTGCCGGTAGTACGGATGGGCGTCGGTATAGTAGTGCGAAACGTGAGGCAGATCCTCGCCGGGGACGCCCAGCATGTTCGGGCGATCGTAGTAGCCGATGGCCAGCACGATGGCGCGCGCGTGGCGCACTCTCGTCGTCCCCCGGCTCCTCGACGTCACGGTGAACACCCCGTGTCCCTCCGGCGATTCAGGGTCGATCTGGCACACCTCCTCGCCAAACGAGATCTGCAGCCCGAAGGTGTCAACGACGCGCCGGTAGTAGCGGAGCGCTTCGAGGCGAGTCGGCTTGTCGTAGGGCGTCACGAGCGGGAGCCCGCCGATCTCGAGCAGCTCGGGCGTGGTGAAGAACACCATGTGCACCGGGAAGTTGAAGATCGAGTTGACGAGCACGCCTTTCTCGACGAGCACGTAGTCCATCCCGTGCTGCTTGGCGGCGATGGCGGTTGCCAGGCCGGACGGCCCGGCACCGACGATCAGCAGATCGCGAATCGGCATGAGAGGACGTCCGTGCCTGTCACTTCGCGGCCACGGCGGCGCGGTCGAGCCGGAATGCCTGGTGAAGCGCCCGGACCGCGGGAGCCGCGTCGGCCTCGGCCACGACGAGCGAGATGTTGCGCTCCGAGGAGCCCTGCGAAATCGCAATCACGTTGATCCGCTGCGTGCCCAGCGCGCCGAACACCGTGGCCGCGATTCCAGGCGTGCCGCGCATGCGATCGCCGATGGCGGCCACGACGGCTGCCGGCTGTGACACGATCTCCTCGATGTGCCCGCGCGCCAGCTCGAACTCGAGCGCGGTCCGCAGCGCCCTGACCACGCGCGGCGCGTCGGCGGCGCTGATGACGAAACACATGTTGTTCTCGGAGGAGGCCTGCGAAATCATCAGGACGTTCGACTGCTGCTCGGCGACCACGTCGAACGCCTTCGCGACGATGCCCGGGATACCCTGCATGCCCGTGCCGCTGATCGCGATCAGGCTCACGCCGCGGATCGACGTGACGGCCTTGACGCCGGCCATTGACGCATCGCCCTCGACACTCACCCGCGTGCCGGGATGCCCGGGGTTGAAGCTGTTCAGGATGCGCACGGGGATGCGCTTCTGGAACGCCGGCAGGATCGTCTTGTAGTGCAGGACCTTGGCGCCGTAGTACGCCAGCTCCGACGCTTCACTGTAGGAGATCTCGGCCAGCGGGCGCGCGTCGGGCACTTCCGACGGGTTCGCCGAGAGCACGCCGTCCACGTCGGTCCAGATCCAGATCTCGCCCGCGTCGAGCGCCGCGCCCACGATAGACGCCGAGTAATCCGACCCGCCCCGGCCGAGCGTCGTCTGAACGCCATCAGCGGTGGCACCGATGAAGCCGGTCAGTACCGGGCTCTCGCCCTTTTCGAGCAGCGGGCGGATGCGCGCGCTCATCCTGTCGCGCGTCTCGTCCATCAGAGGCTCGGCGGCGCCGAACTGATCGGTCGTGACGACGACCTCGGTGGTCTCGACGGCGCTGGAGGCACGGCCGCGCGCCGCGATCGCACCGGCGACGACCGGCGCGGCGAGCATTTCGCCCGTGCCCGAAATGGCGTCGAGCAGGCGCGGCGTGAGCTCGTGCACCATCGAGAGGCCGTAGCAGAGCTTCTCGAAGCGATCGAGGCGCCGGTCAACCTGTTCGAGGATCGCGGCCCTGGCGGCGGCATCCGGAATCAACGCGTCCGCCGCGGCCTTGTGCCGCTCGAACAGCTTTCCTCGAAGCGACGTGTCGAGATTGCCTTTCGCCGCCGCGTGCGCGGCGTCGACCAAGGTGTTGGTCACGCCGCTCATCGCGGAGGTGACGACGAC
>DASTDQ010000814.1:0-3374 GCA_035710305.1 Vicinamibacterales bacterium
CACGCCCGCGCGGGCGAACACGTCCCGGGGCACGAACGGGTCGTACGCGAGCACGCGCATCCCGAACGACTGCGCCTTGGGGGCGACGAGCTGCGGGATCCTGCCGAAGCCGACGAGCCCGAGCACGCTGCCGCGCAGCCGATGGATCGGGACGACGGCTTTCATCTCCCATCGGCCCGAATGGGTACGGGCGCTGGACGACGGGATCTTCCTGACGAGCGCCAGCAGCAGCGCGAGCGTGTGATCCGAGACCTCGTCGATGCAGTAGTCGGGTACCTTCGTCACGACGATCCCGGCACCTGTGGCGGCCTGCAGATCGACGTTGTCCACGCCGATGCCGAAGCGGGAAATGATCCGGCAGCGTGGCATTTGCCCAATCATGTCCGCCGTGATCTTGGCGTAGGTGACTAACAGGGCATCGGCACCGGAGGCGATCGCCATGATCGACGCGGGCGACGAATCGGCGGCCAGCTGCAGCTCGGCTCCGATCGCCCGCAGTACCCCGCGGGCCGGATCCAGGTTCGGAAAGACGGAATCAGAAACAGCGACGAACATAAGCACCGTAGAGCGCACGCTTCAGCGTGCGCATTGACAACCGTAGAGCGCATGCTTCAGCGTGCGCGTTGTTAGTCTAGTCCATCGCGTGTCACCGCGCGGGCACGAGGCGCCTGAGCTCCTCGAACCAGTTGACCACCACGCGGATCTCCGTGGCCGCTTTCTCGATGGGCACCCGTTCGATGGCAAACATGCGGCCGTCCGGGGAGACGTCGAAGCTCGAGAGGCCGCTCATCGCGAGGGCTTCCGACGGCTGACCGAACGAAGGTCGCGAAGCGTCGCCACGACCGTAAGTGACCGGGACCCTCATCATCCCCTTGCCTGAGAGATAGAAGATCTCAGTGCCTTCGCGACTCCACGTCGGGCGCGTTCCACCCGACCTGGAAATCAGTTCCCGGCTTGCGTCGACATTCGGAAAGGGCCGAACGTAGACTTCGACCGTGCCGGATTCATCTGATTGATACACGATGAAACGGCCGTCCGGTGAAAACGCCGGGTTGCTCTCCGTCGCACCCGTTGCGATGAGTGCCTTCGGAGCTGCCTTCTGGCCGGGCGTGTGGATCCAGATATCCGCTCCGGTTTTCCCACCCGACTTGCCGTACAAGAGCTGCCTCCCATCGGGCGACCATACGGCGCTGGCTAGCAAGCCGCCTTGCGCGGCCTGCTCCGGCGTGAACAGCGCCTCGGGTGCACCGCTGCCGTCGAATGGCATCGAATGGTAGTTGTACGCACCGCTGGCGTTCGACACGAAGGTCACGCGATCGCCCTTCATCGTCCACGATGGGCGCAGATTGTCGCCGGCCAGCGGCAGCGGAGTCAGCAGGTGCCGCTCCAAATCGTAAACGCCGATTCCGAACGTGCCGCCCTTGTAGAGCGTCAACGCCACTCGCTTGCCGTCTGGCGAAAAAGCCGGATCGCCGACCGGGACCATCTCGTCGAGACGAACGACCTGCCGGCCCGAGCGGTCGGCGAGGAAGCCTTCGGCAAACGTGTCGACGCCGCCCGCGACATAGGCCAGCGTGCCCGTGCTCGACAGAGCGAAGTGGGCGCCGCCGTTGGAATTGTCGAGGCGTACGCCTGAAACGACCTTGACCGGATCTCCCGAAACCGCCAGTCGGCTCAGGTCGAACGGCACGGCCATGAGTGCGTTGTCACGCCAGAACACCAGGTGCCCGCTCGAACTGTACCGGCCGAATGCCCCTCCTCGGAGCACGATCCGGTGCATGCCCGTCTCGAGGTCCGCAACCGCCAGGAGCGACTCGTCCCACGTCGGCGCCGCGGTCCAGACGGTGAACAGCACCGCACGGTTGCTGGGGAGGAGCTGAGGCCAGAGATGCGCACGCTCGCCGGCGGAGACGTTCAGTCGAGTCAAGTCGCGCGTTGCGGAGGTGCCGAGCTGTGTCACCCGCAAGGGCAGTCCCCAGTCTTCCGCGAAGACAATGGTCTCGTCGTCTCCCCAGCTTGCACCGACTGAGTTAGCCGCGCTGACGAGCCTTGTCGCGCCGCCTCCAGCCAGCCTCAGTTGCTGCAGCTGGTTGGAGGATCGGGAGAAGAACCCTACGGCGCTGCCGTCAGGAGAGAAGAACGGACTGCTCGCATCAGTGCCTTCGAGCGAGCGCGGATCGAACGCGTTCAGACTCTGGTGAAAGAGGCGGCTGACAAAGTCAGAGCCGAGGCCGACTGTGTACACGAGCTGCTGGCCGTCGGGCGACAGCGCGAGGGGAGAGTTCCGGCCCACGGGTGCCTCGGAAGGCGTTCTTATGACGAAGCTCGTCGCCAGGACGCTTGCCGCAGGCAGCGGCTTGAGGGTCCACACGGCCGGGGCCACGACGAGGGCCGTCAGCAGAGCGGCTGCAGCGGCGAGCCCCCACCGTTTTCCCGTCGGTGTCTCGGGGGACTCGCGGACCGGTCCCGCCTGAAGGTCTTCGATCTCGACCCGCGCGTCGCCGATGTGCTGCAACCGTTTCTTCGGATCCCGCTGAAGGCAGCGTCGAAGCAGACGCTGGACGTCGGGAGGAAGGTTGGACGGCAATCGATCCCAGTCGAGATCGGCGCGAAGCACGGCCGCCAGCGTGTCGGACACCGTTGGCCCTTCGAACAGCGTCTTCCCCGCGAGCATCTCGTACAGCACGACTCCGAACGACCACACGTCGGTCCGTGAGTCGACGAGGGACCCGCGCGCCTGCTCGGGGCTCATGTATGCGGCCGTGCCCATGATCAGGCCCATCCGAGTCATCGCCGGACTCGTCATTGTCGGCGACAGCGACAGCCCCATCACCGAGCTGGCCTCATTCGCCCCACTCGCCTCGAGGATCTTTGCGAGGCCGAAGTCGAGCACTTTTACCAGGCCGTCCGGTCTCACCTTCACGTTGGCCGGCTTCAGGTCGCGGTGGATGACGCCGTGCGCGTGTGCGGCTTCCAGCGCCTCGGCCATCTGCCTGGCGATCGACAGCGCCTCCTCGAGCGCCAGCGGTTCAAGCGCCAGCCGATCTGCGAGTGTTGGGCCCTCGACGAGCTCGAGGACCAGCGCCCTGGTCGGCGGGTCTGAAGACCGGCCGCTACTGGACTCCTCCAACCCGTAGATCGCAGCGATGTTGGGGTGGTTGAGCGAGGCGAGGACCTGCGCCTCGCGCTGGAATCGAGACACGCGGTCAGCGTCGCTCACAAACGACTCCGGCAGCATCTTCAACGCCACTTCGCGCGCGAGCTTGGTGTCGCGCGCCCGATAGACTTCCCCCATCCCTCCTGCGCCAAGAAGGCCCACGATCTCGTACGGACCAACAAGCGTGCCGGCGACGATAGGCATGGTTTCGTGCAGC
>DASTDQ010000815.1:0-2906 GCA_035710305.1 Vicinamibacterales bacterium
GTCGGCCCCAGGAACGAGGCCCAGTCGTGTGTGACCGCTCCGGCCGGCAGCGGCTTCGCCTTGGCGGACACACGGGCCTGCGCGTGGCCGACGCCCGGAAGCGCCAGCGGCGCGAGGGCAGCCTGAAGCAGCGAGCGGCGGGAAATCATCAGAGCCTCTGAGAGTGTCGCACGTCTTCTGACGGCCTCGGTGAGTTACGTACCAGACCTCACCGGGCTTTTTTCTGTCCTACAGGGGTGAATCACCTGATGGCGCTCTCCAGCCCGAGTCCCTACCATCGGGCATTGCGCCTCAAAGAACGGCGCACGAAAGGCACTGATTCCATGGCCAGGTGGTCACTCATTCTCTTGATAGTGAGCCTCTCAGCCCCTCTCGTCGCGCGCGCCCAGGTGCCCCACGCGACGTTCGAGCGAGGTGACCTCATCCTGTCTCTCGAGTCGGGGCCGATCCTGTGGCGTCTTCCAGACGGGACGCCGCGAGGCACCCTTGTTTCCAGGGTAGCCGGTACGGGTGAGGGGATGGCATTCGACTCGAGCGGCCGCCTGTTCGTGGCCCGCTGGCGCACCGATTCCTTCGGCATTACCCACGACGCCGTGGAGGTGTTCAACACCTTTGGCGTCTCGTCGGGCGAGGCTGGCGGCGGCTACAACTGCGGTCCTCATGCGATTGTCTTCGATGTAACGGACACGGCGTACGTGGGCCAGGGAGGGTGCAGGGGATCGATTCTGAAATTCGTCCCTGGGGCAGTCGCACCCACGGAGTTCCTGGTCGCTCCGGACAACGCGGGGGCTTTCTGGATCGATCTCGCCGCCGACGGCTGCACGATCTTCTACACGTCCTTCGGGCCCAACGTAAAACGATTCGACGTGTGTGCCGGCGTACAGCTCCCTGACTTCAACGTCGCGAGCCTGCCCGGCGGCATCGCTCAGGACCTGCGCGTCTTGCCCGGCGGCGGCGTCCTCGTGTCGAGCGGCGACGTCGTTGCGCGCCTGAACCCGGCCGGCGTCCTCGTTCAAACCTACGCCGTGGCCGGCGACGGCGGCCTCTGGGCCGGGCTGGACCTGGTCGGTGACGGGACGTTCTGGGTGGCCAACTACCACTCCTCGAACGTGTACAGATTCGATCTCGCCACCGGAACCGTGCTTTCGGGGTTCAATACCGGAACACCGCCTAACAGCGTCGTTGGTCTCAGAGTGAGGAAATGACTCCCAGAACGTCCTTGACCTACGGCCTGACCGTGTCCAGGTGAAGCCGTTTCAGCAATGCCTTGAATCGCGGATGCGATCGGACCGCGTCGAAGACGGGATCCGCCGAGGGCATGTAGAACCCCATGTTCCGCTCCTCGGCCGCGCGATCCAGCCAGTCGAACGCCGCGCCGGTGTTGCCCAGGCCGACTTCGATCGCTGCGATCGGAAACGCGGGATAGTAGCCCTTCGTACGCCGGCGCACCAGTTCGTCGCGCAGCGCCTCGGCTTCCCCACGCCTGCCGCCGACGGCCAGGCCGTATCCGAGATCGGCGTGAGAAATCGGCACGTCACCGAGGAGCTCGTTCGATTTCCTGAGACGCGCGATCCCTTTCTCGTACTCTCCCTTTGCCACCAGCGCACGCCCGAGAAAGTGGTTGCCCAGGCCGAAGTTGGGCTCCGATTCGAGCACGCGTTCGTATTCGACGATCGCCAGATCGGGATTCCCCGAAAAGAAGTGTGCGTTGCCCGCAAAGGCGATCGGCTCGAGCCACCGCGGCAACAGGTCGTGGGCGCGCGCGTAGAACGTGCGCGCTTCGTCGAACCGCCGCATGTCGACCAGGAAGTCGGCGTACCAACTGGCATTCACGGCATCTTTCGGATCGAGCTCCATCGCGGTGCGGAATTCCGCCTCGGCCCTCGGATGGTCCCAGTCCACGAAGTGGCTGATGCCGGCGAGCACCCGAACGGGTTGGCTCAGCGCCGGATCGAGCCGCCGGGCCTGCTCGGCCTCCTTCCGCGACTGTGCCGCGGCTTCAATCGCCGGCACTTCCCCGAACCAGACCCGGACCAGGTGCGCGGCCGCCAGACCCGACCAGGCGCGTGCGTGGCCGGGATCGAGACGGATCGCGTCCTGGTAATAGCGGATCCCTGTCTCGATCTGCGTGCGGCCGGCGTTCAGGCCGAAGTTCGCCAACCCGACCAGGCGTTCGGCTTCCGGGTTGGGAGTCCGGACGGCCGGCGACGAGGACCGCGAGAGGAACCAGACTCCGGCACCCGCGGCCAGCCCAAGCGTGATCGCCACGCCAAGCCATATCCACCGCCTGGGGCCGGGCGCCGCCGCCGCAACCAGCTCTGGTGGCTCCGCCTCCATCAGTTGCCGACGCGACTCCCGCCACGCGTCCAGTTCCCATGTGAAGGCGTACACCGATCCGCGCTTGTCGTGGGCGTGCCGGTGGACCGGCAGCCCTTCCTTGTCCTCCCAGCGGCGGACCGTCCGCTCGCTGCGGTTCAAGTGGGAGGCAATCTCCTTCCAGGACTCGAGCCGATCCCGTGGATCGAGAGCCTCCACCTTGCGTGGCGTCGCGGGAGTACCCACCGGGGGCGATCATACCCCCCCGGCCGGATCTTAGCGGTCACGCCGCTCCATGACCGCTCATGTCCCTTGAGGAACGCGCAGCGCACCCGCACAGTGCTCCTCAAGGAGAAAACCGATGAAGTCCCGAAATCTGACCGTATGGAATCGCACAACGTTGACGACAGTCCTGTCCGTGGTCACCCTCTGCACCTCGTTGGCCAGCGACGCACAGGCGTCCTGCTTCCCGGCCGGTGGCAAGAACCCCTTGCCTTCTGGAAAGACACAGTTCACTCCGGCGGCCGCCGCTGCCGCGTTCGACGACGACGACTCGGGCTCGGCCTCGATTGTGGGGATGTGGAACGCCG
>DASTDQ010000816.1:0-2092 GCA_035710305.1 Vicinamibacterales bacterium
GGTTCTGGTTGTCGGTCCGGTTGTACGCCGCGATGTACCCGAACTTGAAGCTGTGCGCACCGGTCACGTACGACGCCGCCGCCCTCCACGTCGTCGGGTTCTGCATGTTGTTGAAGTTCCAGTCGAGCCCCCGGTAGAACAGGTTCGCCGGCATCGTCCACCGCGTGCCGTCGGCGAAGACGCCGGTCTGTGACGTCTGCTCCTGCACCTGGTTCAAATGCAGGATCGCGCCCGGCTGCTCCATCCATCCCCATTTGCTGATGTAGGTCGAGGCACCGGCCTCGAGCAGCAGGCGGCTCGTGACCGGCGCCGTCCACGTGGCCTGCCACACGCGCTGCCACGAGTCGGCGTACCCGAATGCTCCGCCCTGGCTGCCTTGCGCACCGCTGGCCGCTTCCGGAGCGTACGGGAAGATCCCGGCCGTAAGACCGCTGGCCACCCAGTCCTCGCCCGCGGATCGGCAATTGCCCGCATCAGCGATCATGGCCGAGCCGTCGCACGCCTTCTGGTTGTCGAAGAAGAACCCGACCTTGTTGCGCGGCGTCACCTGCGCGGTCAGCCGTATCGACGTGACCGTGCGCGAGACCGCATTGCGCGCCTTCAGGTTCTGATCGGGTTCGTAGCGCCAGCTGTTCGGGTTACCGGCGTTCAGGTTGCCATACATCCCGAGGATGTCTTCGTGAGTGCCGAAGTCCCGGTAGTTGCCGAGGAACCACAGCCTGTCCCTGAAGATCGGGCCGCCAACCGACGCCTGCGCGTCCCAGTTCTTGTAGAGCGCCGCCGGCTGGCTCAGCCCCTTCGCCTCCAGGTCCGCGTCGATGTTGTTGCCCTGCGACCATTCCCCGGCAGTGCTGCCGAAGAACGTGCCGGAGAACGTGTTGCCGCCGGTCTTCGGGACGAAGTTGACGATGGTGCCGCCAACCTCGCTCTCGCCGAGGCCGCCCGAGAGCGTCAGCTGCATTTCCTGCGAGTTCGCGGTGTCGATGATGTACCCCGACACGCCGCCGCCATTGAACGCGGAGCCCGTGCTCAGGCCGTCCACCATCGTGCGCCCTTCGTTCCCGCGGCCGCCGTGGCTGTAGAAGATGCGCATCGCGGGCATCAGGTCGATCTGATTGCTGCCGCCGGTGACCGACGGCACCAGGAAGACCAGCGCGTTGTAGCCGCGCGTCGCCGGCAGCGCCTTCAGCGTGTCGTCGTCGATGACCTGCTGGCGGCGGGTGCTCTGGACGTCGACGACCGGCGTCTCGCCGGTGACCGTCACGGTCTCCTGCAGCGCGCCGACGCGCATGTCGGCGTTGAGCGCGATAACGCCGACACCCGTGACGTCGACGGCGTCGCGGACGACGGTGGCAAACCCGGGCAGCGTAAACGTGACGCGGTATACGCCGGGGGCCAGCTCGGTGAGTCGGTACTGACCCGTGCTGTCGCTGATGGTCGTGCGCACCTTTTCGATGAGCACGGGGCTGGCGGCTTCGACCGTGACGCCGGGCAGGACGGCCCCCGACGCATCACGGATCGTGCCGGTGATGGACGACTGCGCATACCCGAACGACGGCAGCAAGGCCACACACACGGTGGCCAGGCTTCGAAGGAGCCACAAAGCTGCCCGCGAGGATGACCGTTTCCGGAGCTCGAAGGTGTGCATGCGATTGTCCTCCGCAACTGAAGAAACCAACGTCACGCCGACAACGCCCCCCGTCGGCCACACTGCCCAGCGAAAATCGAGCGGAGAGTACACGATCAGTTCCGCCTAGTCAAAAGGCACTAGTCGGCATGAAGCGCCCTGGGACGGCTCTATTTAACCAACTGAATCAGTGAGAGTTATAACTTCAACTGGCTTGGCCCTGGTGCGGGGCGCACTCGCCAGGTTCTTCTCACACTGCCATATCAGATGTAAATCGGCGAGCCAACCTCAAGCGGGGAATCCTTGCGCGCCCGATGACATTGTCTGTAGCATATGTGTCTATGCCATCTATTGACCGCCGAATCCTCGATCGCGAGCTGAAAAAGGGATCGGCCGAGCTCATCATCCTGTCGATCCTCGAACCGCGCGCGCGCCACGGCTACGAGATCAGCAAGCTGATCGAGT
>DASTDQ010000817.1:0-8439 GCA_035710305.1 Vicinamibacterales bacterium
GGCATCGCGACCGACCGGTTGCAGACGCGCCTGAAGGCGTTCGCGGCCGAGCGCAACGTGGACCTACCCGCCGCCGAACGGGAGATGGCTCGCGCGCTCGGCGTCGCGCGCTTCGGTCAGCCGGACGAGATCGCGCGGCTGGTGGCGTTTCTCGCCTCGCCGCAGTCGGCCTTCTGCCAGGGGTCGATCGTGGACGCCGACGGAGGGCAGACGAGGACACTCTGAACCGGGAACTTGTGTTGAGAATGAGCTCTGTCGTTCACGCTTCTCGCTTCTCTGTTCGCAGTTCGTGTTCAATTTCGGGGTTCGGTTCGAGGTTTCCGGTTCGGCGTTCTATATTTCCGGTTTGCTCGAGGCCGCGAACCCCGAACAGTAAACTCAGAACACGCACCTGAAACTGAACACGAACCGAGAAGCGAGAAGTGTGAACTGGGGGAAGACAGCTATGCCTACTTTGTGGATGATCACGAATCGCCAGCAGCGCGGGGGAGAGCTGGGAAAGGACGCCGGCCCTCTGACGTTCTGGCGGACAGACAAGACAGGCACCGTCGGCAAGCTCAAGAAGCTCAACCAGTGGGAGGAGCTCACGCAGGCGAAGTTCGTGGGCGAGCTCAGGCGATCCGTGGACGAGGAGTTTCCCGATCTGCCCGACGACGAGAACGAGCACGAGCACCACGTGACGCTGTTCGTGCACGGCTTCAACAACGCGTGGGAGGACGCGCTCAGGCGCTACATGCAGATCAGCAGCGCGATCCTGAACAAGCCGAAACTGGGCACGTGCGTGCTCTTTACCTGGCCGTCCGACGGCCAGAAAGTCGGGTACTACCCCGACCGCAAGGACGCTCGCGAATCGGCCGACGAGCTCGCAGAGGTGCTGGCGCTCCTGTACGACTACCTGGCCGAGCGCCAGGAGGCGGCCATGCGCAGCGGGCTCAAGACGTGCAAGGCCAAGACGTCGATCATCGCCCACAGCATGGGCGCCTACGTCGTGCAGAAAGCGATGCAGACCGTCTGGACGCGGAAGAACCAGCCGCTCCTCATGAGTCTCGTCAATCAACTCCTTCTGGTAGGCGCCGACGTGGACAACGATCTGTTCGGCTCTGGTGAGACGGTCGACAAGGGCGACGGAGATGCGATCGCCAACCTCACGTATCGCGTCACCGCGCTCTACACGGGGCTCGACTCGACGCTGGGTGTCTCGGCCGGCTTGAAGCACTTCGGCAAGCGGAGGCTGGGGCGATCCGGGCTGGACGACCGCGGCGCCGTCCCGGACAACGTCTGGGACGCCGACTGTACGGAGATCTTCCGCAAGGCGAAGGCGGAGAACATCCACTCGGCGTACTTCAACGTCCCGCGGACGCAGGAGCTCCTCGTCGCGATTCTTCGAGGCGTCGATCGGTTAGTGCTGAAGACGCAGTTTCCTGAACTCGGGTGACCCCCTCTTCTATGTCCCGTCCACCGAAAAGGCGAGGAGGACGTTGCCCGGCGTGCCGCCGGCGGTGGGGTAGCCCGAGTTGACGAAGACCATCCCGCCCCCGATCGCCGGGCCGGGTCCGTCAATCGATCCGCCGCGGCCCGGGACGCCGTTCACGGTCTCGTAGGCTCGAATCGTGTCGAAGTCCCAGATGATCGTGCCGTCGGCCGCCGAATACGCGCGCATGTGGCCGTCAACCGAGCCCGAGAAGGCCACTCCGGGAAGGGCGCTCACGGCCGCCGACTGCGCCGGACTACACCGCGTGCGCGTGCCGCAGCCCGGCGGCGGCGTGTACCACACGCGCTCGCCGTCCTCGAGCCGAAGGGCGAACATGCCGCCGCCCTGTTTCGGATCGGCGTCGGTGCTGTTGCTGTAGGTCAGCATGATGCGCCCGATGTCGGAGAGCGCCACGTAGACGTTGCTCGCATCCGCCGCCGAGCCCCACTGCACGCCACCCATCGTGCCGCCACGCCCGACGCGCGTCTGCCACAGGATTTCGCCGCCCTTGTCGGGATCCAGCGCATGAACGATGCCCGATTTCTGGCCCGCGACGAGCATGCGGCGTCCGCTGGCGAGCGTGACGAGGATGGGCGAGGCGCCGAAGTCGAAGTCCGGTCCGTTCGACTCGGCGCAGTTGGTCTTGTCGGGCAGGCGGCATGCCGCCGTGTACGCGTCCTTCTCGGTCATCTGCCGCGACCAGAGGATCTTCCCGCTGTCGAGATCCAGCGCGAGGAACGCGTCGCTCATCGTCGTCGTCGGGTCGCTGTAGTTGTTTCCCGTCGTGACGTAGAGCCGGTTCAACTTCGGATCGACCGCGGGCGTTGCCCAGACCGGCGCCCCTGACGGCCCGTAGAGCTGCGTGCCCACGGCATTCTTCCTGGTCGGCTTCGCCGGCTCGATCGTGTACGACTTCCAGACCTGCTTACCGCTTGCAGCGTCGAGTGCCACCACGCTGCCGCGGAACTTGCAGCATTCGTAGGCGGGCACCGCGCCCGAGGCTTCTTCACCCGAGGCGACACCCGCGTACACGCGTCCGTTGTAGTAGGTCACGGAGCCGCTGACGCGCCCGACGGGGAAGTCGTCCACGTCGGTCTTCCACAGCAGCCGTCCGGTTGCGGCGTCGAGCGCGTGGACGTTGGCCCCCATGTCGCCGAAGAACGCGACGTCGCGGGATCCGGCGCGCGCGACCGTAATGGCGGACCGCACGCCGAGGCCGGCCTCGTAGAACCAGTGAATGCAGCCGCTCGCCGCGTCGAGCGAATAGACCTTGCCGCCCCAGCTCCCGACGAACACGCGGCCGCCGGCGATGGTCGCCTGCGAGTAGGACTGCAGATCGCCCGGGAAGGCGAACGCCCACTTCAGCTTGAGCCGCGGGACGTCGGCAGCGGTGAGGCCCGCCGCAGGGGCTTCCTGGAAGCGCGTGTTGTTCGTGTTGTGTCCCCAGGCGCTCCATCTCGGCCCGCTCGCTGCGTCGAAACGCGACGACGTGGAGGCCTGGCACATCGCGGACGCCGAAGGCGCCGTGACGAGCGGATTGTTCAGCGACCTGCCCGTGAGGAATTCCGCGATCGCTCGGCGCTCCGCCGCCGTGCGGTTGTTGGCCATCGTGATCATCGAGCCCGTTTCCATCGCCGCGAGCACGCGTTCGGCTGGCATCGCGCGGAAGGCGTCGCGGGCGGGCGCGCGGTTGGCGCCGGTGTCGTGGCACTGCGCGCAACTCCGCTTGTACAGCTCTTCGCCGTCCTGCGTCTGGGCGAGGGCCACGCCGGAGAGCGCAATCACGAGCGCCGAGTTCAGTGCGGCTTGCCTGATCGCATGCATCATGAGCGGGATTATAGTCGGTGGCCGTCGAACGACTTTCGACGGAGATGAATCTACACGTACGCTAACCACAGAGGACACAGTGGACACAGAGAATCACATCCAACATCACTCTGTGTTCTCTACGACTGTGGCTAACGTCCGTCTCAGAATGAAGCGGCAACGGATGCAGACGGAGTGTGCATGTCGCCGGTGCCCAGGCGAAGAAGAAACGTATGACCTGCGCTGTCACGACCCCCACGGATGATCGCGGTGGAGGCTCGACATGTCGCTGTCCGCCGCTCATGAGTCGAAGAAGACCCGCCAGGTCTGCACGTGCTGTCGTCGCCGAAAAGCTCGTTTCGAATATCGCGGCGTCGTTCGCGCGGACCGGGACCACACGCTGTGCTTCGAGTGCTATCGATCCGAGCGTGAGCGGCGGCGCGCGCAGCTGCTCGCCGAGCCCCGGCCCGCCATGCTGCCTTCTCCCTTCGACCGCACCCTGACCGAACGGCAGGCGTCTCACCGTCGCCTGATGCTCCGGTTCGCCGAGGCGCAGGTGGCCCGGGCAAAGAATCGGTGAGCCACGTGACTCGTAGAGCGCACGCTTCAGCGTGCGCGTGAACTACGTCGTTCCGCGCCGCTCAGCGCCTTTGTACGTGCCGAGGACGCGCGTCCACTTGGCGAACTCGGCAAGATGAGTGAACGCGCGCGCGCAGTGAAGGTCGTCGCGGCGCGCATCGAGCTCGACGTAGAACAGGTACTCCCAGGGCCGCCCCCGGATCGGGCGGCTTTCGAGCTTCGTGAGGTTGATGTCGCGCAGCGCGAACACGCTGAGCGCCTTGAAGAGCGCGCCCGGCGTGCTGGGCAGCGCGAAGACGATCGTCGTCTTGTTGGCGTCGGCCGGCGGGACGCCGCCGATGATGGCAAAGCGGGTGATGTTGTACTCGAAGTCCTGTACCGCCTCCTGCAGCACCTCGAGGCCGAACACTTCCGCCGCGCGCCGTGACGCGAGCGCCGCCGCCCCTTTCAGCTTCTGCTCGGCGACGAGCTTGGCGCCGCCGGCCGTGTCGTACACCGCTTCGACGGTCGCGCCGAGGTCCTTCAGGTACCGCTCGCACTGGGCGAGCGCCTGCGGGTGCGAGTAGACGGTCTTCACGTCGGCGAGCGGCGTGCCCGGCAGCGCCTGCAGGCAGTGCACGACGTCGAGCTCCACCTCGCCCGTGATCGCGATCTCGTGATCGAGCAGCAGGTCGTAGTTGCGGTGGATCGTCCCGCCGATCGAGTTCTCGAGCGGAACGACGCCGTGTGTCGCCCGCTTCTTCACGACGGCCTCGAAGACCTCGTCGAACGTCTTGCACGGCAGCGTCTCGGCCTGCGGGCCCGCGTACTCGCGCGCCGCCGCTTCGCTGTACGCGCCCGGCTCTCCCTGATACGCGATTCTCACCCTTCCCCCTACTCTAGACTCAGTATCTGCAGCCCTCGTACCGCCGAGGCTGCAATCGACGCGAGCGACGCCACCAGGCAGAGCACCGCGATGACGAGATGGTCGATGCGTTCGGGCTTCAGCGGGTCGAGCAGCCAGCCCGCCAGATAACCCCCGACGAAGCCGCCGGCGTGCGCGTAGTTGTCGATCCCCGGCATGATGAATCCGAACAGCCCCATGATCAGCGCATAGCTCGTCGCCTGGCTGCCGACGTGACTGCTGCCGCTCCGCCGGCCGTAGTACACGAGCGCACCGAGCAGGCCGAAGATCGCGGCCGAGGCCCCGACAGTGTAGAGGCTCCCACGGAGGAATGGGAGGCTGGGCAGGTACACCGCCGCGAGCGAGCTCAACGCGAACCCCGATACCCCCGCGACGGTGTAGATGATCACCATGCGGCCGGGACCGTACATTTCGGCCGTGGCGGGCGCGAGCTGACGCACCCACATCATGTTGAAGAGGATGTGCAGCGCGCTGCCGTGGAGCCAGCCGGCGCTCAGGACGGTCCACCACCACCCGTCGACGAAGATGGGCACCGCCCCACTCTCCCCCAGCAGTCTCAGCGCCACGTGGCTCGGCGCGAGAAAGCTGAAGATCCCGTTCATGCCGATGTTGCTGCCCGACAAGAGTAGCGATAGCGCGTACAGCACGACGCACGTGCCCGTGAGGAAGGGCACGAAGCCGAGGTCGGTGCCGAGCGCGCGGAAAGCCGGGGCGTAGCCCCAGAGGCTGGGGTTCCGCCGCTTGCAGTTGTAGCAGGTGTCGTCGTTGACGCCGACCAGCACGCCGCACGAGGCACAGATGACGGATCCCGTCCGCTGGCGCTTGAACACGGGAGTCGATGATAGCCTGTACCAACTTCCAACTCCCAACGCCCAACGCCCAAACAAGGCCTCGGGAATTGGGAGTGTGATTTGGGAGTTGGAGGTTGGGAGTTCGATGAGAATCATCGTCGGCATCACCGGCGCGACCGGCGCGATTTATGGCATCCGTCTGCTGGAGCGGCTCCGCGAGGCGGGGGCGGAAACGCACCTCGTCGTCAGCCGGTGGGGGGCACGGACGCTGGTCCACGAGACGGCGTACACCGTCAAGCAGGTCGAGGCGCTCGCCTCAGTGGCCTATGCTCCCGCTGATATGGGGGCGGCCATCTCCAGCGGATCGTTTCGCACCGACGGCATGATCGTGGCGCCCTGCAGCGCGAAAACGCTTGCGGCGATCGCGCACGGCTTCGGCGACAACCTGATTCACCGCGCGGCCGACGTCGTGCTCAAGGAGCGGCGGACGCTGGTGCTCTCGGTCCGCGAGGCACCGCTGAGCAGCATTCACCTCGAGAACATGCTCACGCTCTCGCGCATGGGGGCGATGGTGATTCCGCCGATGCCCTCGTTCTACAACCATCCCCGCACCGTGGACGACATCGTGGACTACACGGTGGCCAGAATCCTCGACCAGTTCGGTCTCGAGGTGAGAGGTGTCGCGAGGTGGACCGGAGAGATGGGCGTAGGAACCGACTGAGGTTCATGGCCATGTCCAGGACTTTGCGCGCGGCGTGTCTTCTCGCCTGCCTCGGGGTGACGTCAGCCCGGGTCCACACGCAAACGCAGGCAGACCGAACCCAGGACAGAGTGGCGTTTCCAGCCCACACGATTATCGGCAACGTCCACTACGTCGGGACGGCGACGTTGAACGCCTACCTCGTCACGACGCCGCAAGGTCACATCCTCATCAACACCAACTATGAGGACACCGTGCCGCTGCTCCGCGCATCGGTCGAGAAGCTGGGCTTCGCGTTCACGGACATCAAGATCGTCCTCGGCAGCCACGCGCATCCGGATCACATGCAGGCCGACGGCATGGTCAAGGAGTTGACGGGCGGTGCAACCGTGATGGCGATGGAGCAGGACGTGCCGGCTCTCAAGGGAATGAAGGCGCCGAGCGGAAGGCCCCACCCGATCGACCGTGTGCTCAAGGATGCGGAGCAGGTGTCGCTGGGCGGCACCACGCTCGTGGCCCGTCTCACTCCCGGGCACACGCGCGGGTGCACGACCTGGACGATGAGAATCGCCGACGGCGGCCGCACGTACGACGTCGTGATCGCGTGCGCCGGTCTTCAGGAGGGCGCGCAGTTGGTGAACAACAAGGCCTATCCCGAGATTGCCGATGACTTCGCGCGGAGCCTCAAGACGTTCAAGAGCCTGCCGGCCGACGTGTTTCTCGGCGCGCACAGCTGGTTCTTCGATCTGGCCGGCAAGTACACCAAGCTGGGGGGCGCGGCCAACCCGTACGTCGATCCCGGCGGGTACAAGACGTGGGTCGACAACCAGGAGAGGAATTACAACACGACGCTCGCCGCGCAGAGGAAGACGCCCTAGGTAAGAATGAGGATGGCTTCCGTTCGTTTGTCCAGATACTGCGTCGGGAGCTGTCCCATGCCGGGAATCGGATCGGCGCCGCGCATCAGGAACACGTGCAGGAACCTGTACGTCCGTCCTGCGGTTGACATCGTGGCCATGATGTTCGGGCTCTGCCACGAGCCGGCTGGCCGCGACGCGCTGACGCAGCTCGCATTCAACATTGGCGAATCAGCCTCCGAGAGGCAGATGAAGAACTTCAGTTCCGTGGCATCGGACAGGGTCTCTTCATACGTGACCTTGACCGGGATGGCTCCAGACAGGGTCTGACCCATCGACGCCGGAACTTCAGGATTGACGGAGGCGAGGACCGTCGCCGCCAGAACCCGCGCGGTCTCGACTGGCTCCGGCTCTGTCGGGCCTTCACTGCAGGCTCCGACGGCAATGGCCGCAATCGCGGCAAACCCACTGACAAGTCCCCGAAGGTCGCTGCCAAAGGACATGCGTGCCTCACAACGAATACCGGTTGCGGGAAGACGGGGCTGGCTGGACGGGAAGAGCTTAGGCGAAATCAGTGTGGAAGGAAGCCGCCAACCAAAATATTCCGTTACACGTCCAAGCGATGGACGATGCCCATGAACAAAGCCATTGGTCTGTTCGCGCTCGCTATTGCGTTGGTGGCTCTACCCGCGGCAGCGCAGGCACCCGCGCGTGGTCCGCAGGAATGCGCCGCGTTGCGGAACCTGCAGCTGCCGGGGGTCGCGTTGACCGAGATCTCGGCGGAGTGGATGCCGGCTGGGCCTCCGCCGAATCTGCCGCCGGGTTTCAAGATTGTGCTGCCGGCGCACTGTCGTATGGAGGGAACGCTGGAGCGCCGGAAGGGCGTGGATGGCCAGCCGTACGGAATCGGCTTCGCTCTCGCGCTGCCGGGCACGTGGAACGGGCGCTTTCTGTTCCAGGGAGGCGGCGGGTTCAACGGCGTTCTTGCCCCTCCGTATGGGACCACCGTTGCCGGTGACATGTCCGCGCTGGCGAGAGGCTTCGCCGTCGTCAGCACCGACAGCGGACATCGCGCACCCAAAGGCAATGCGCTGGACACCACGTTTCTCGGCGATCAGCAGGCGTCCCTCGACTTCGCCTATCGGGCGGTCGATCGCGTCACCGCCGTGGCCAAGGTCATCATCGCGCAGCACTATGTGCAGCCGATCGCGCGCTCGTACTACGTCGGCTGCTCGACCGGCGGCCGCGAGGCGATGCTCGCCGCTCAGCGCCACCCGCTGGAGTTCGATGGCGTCATCGCCGGCGCTCCGAACATGCGCGTCTACTACTCC
>DASTDQ010000818.1:0-2378 GCA_035710305.1 Vicinamibacterales bacterium
TAAACGCGGCCGCCGGCGATCACGGGCGACGAGTCGACGCGCGCCCGCGTCGCAAACGTCCAGATCGGATTTCCCGTCGCGATGTCGAGCGCGTGAACGAACTTGTCACGCCCGCCAAGCACGATGCGTCCGCTGCCGAGCGCTGCCGAGGAGTAGAAGGGGAACTGCCGGTCCTTGGGTGCATAACGCCAGAGACGCCGCCGCCGGCCCAGGTCGAAGGCCAGCACCTCGTTGTTGAACGTGCCGAAGTAGGCCCGGTTGTTGGTGATGAGCGGCGAGGCGCCCGTGTACGCCCCCGCTTCGATCTGGTAGACCTCTTTACCGTCGGCCACCCTGATCGCCCGGAGTACCGAGTCGCAGCCGGCGATGAACGCCATGCCGTCGTGGATGGCCGGAGTGGCGTGGACCATGCCGTTGGTCTCGAACTTCCACTTGAGCTGGCCGGACTTCGCATCGAGGCCGTACAGGTGCGCGTCGTAGGAGCCGATCAGCACGACGTCGCCGACGATCACCGGAGAGGACTTGATCTCCGAGCCGGTCGTGAACGTCCACCGCTTGCTGCCGTCGTGGACGTTCACCGCGTGAAGCAGTCCGGCAAGGTCACCGATGTACGCCACGCCGCCGCCGACGGCCGGCGACGACTCTCCGATCAGATTCCCGGTCGTGTACTTCCAGCGCAGCTTGCCGGTGGCGAGGTCGAGCGCGAGGAGATCTCCGTTTCCACCGCCGACGTACACGACCCCGTCCACGATCGCGGCGGAGGAATCCACGAGATCGCGCGCATCGTAGGTCCACACGACCTTGAGCGCCGCCGGAAGCGTACCGGAGGACACGCCGGTCAGGCTCGGCGTTCCCCTGAACTGCTTCCATTCGCTTGCCGGCGCCGCCGCGGGCGCGGGCGTTTGCGCGGTATGCGAGGGCGCCAGAAGAAGCGCGAAGACCAGGATGAAGCCCGCGCGCATCGTCGTTACTTCGTGGCGCCGATGGCGAACAGTTGGCTGCGGTTGTTGAGGAACAGCGTGCCGTTGGCCGGCACGACCGTCGCGTACACGGCGCTCCCCATGTTCATCTCAGCGATGACGACCTTTTCCTTGCTGTGCGCCAGCACGGTGACGTCGCCGTCTTCGTCGCCGAGATACACCTTGCCGTCTATGACGAAGGGCGAGCCCCAGACGGCGGCCAGCATATCGTGAACCCAGTACTCCTGGCCGGTCTTGACGTCGAGGCAGTGGAGGTAGCCGCTGAAGTCGGCGATGTAGAGCAGGCCGTCGGCGATCGCGGCCGTTGAGATCGAGCGCCGGATCTTGTCGAAGTGCCACACCAGCCCGGTCTTGGTGATGTCGCCCCGCTTGGTGGCGTCGATGGCGTACATGTGACCGACGCCCTCGCCGTGCTCCGGATCCTGCCCGTTGGCGATGTAGACGTGATCCTGATAGATGACCGGCGTGGCGATCAGCTCGTTGCGCGTCCTCGGCCACACCGAGTCCTTTGGATTGGTGTCGAACTCCCAGAGCTTCTTCCCGGTTTCGGCCTCGTAGCTCCGGACCCAGCCGTCACCCTGCGCCGAGACGACCTGCAGCACGCCGCCGATCCGCCCCACCGACGGCGTTGACCATTGGCCGTGCAGGATGCGGTTCTCGACCGAGTTGTCCTCCCAGGCCAGCTTCCCGGTGTTCTTGTCGAGCGCGATAATCGACGGCGCCCGCGGCGACGGAATGTTGACGTGGCTTTCGTCCTGACCGTTCGACGTGCTCACGTAAATCAGGTTGCCGAAGACGACCGGCGAGGAGTTCGACAGGTTGTGCGGGTAGGAGCCGACCTCTTCGAGCATGTCGAAGCTCCAGATCACGTCCGCATCCGCCTGCCCGACGAACTTCTCGTCGGTGACCGGGCCGTCGTTTTCCTTGTCCCGGAAGCCCTGGATGTCGAGGCACAACACGACGCCCCGGTTGCTCACGTAGTACAGCCGCTCGCCCTCGACGGCCGGCGACGAGGCCACGCCCTGAAACGGCCAGTCGTTGGCCCGTCCGGCTTCGAGTTTCGCGTGGGTGTGCTGCCACAGGAACTCGCCGGTTGACTCCCGGAAGGCCATCAGCACGCCGCGGTCACCAGGCTGCTTCGGGTCTCGGACGAGCTCGTTGTTGGTGCCCACAAACACCATCCCGCCCGCGACGACAGGGTTGCCGTAGCTCTGCGACCCGAGCTCGGCGACCCACTTGATGTTCTTCTTCGACTTGACGTCCCACTCCGACGGGACGTTCTTCATGTTCGACACCAGGTTGCGGTCGGGCGTGCCTCCCCACATCGGCCAGTCGTTGGTGCCGGGATCGGCCGCCGACAGGTACGCGGTCGGCAGAGCGCACGCCAGAGCCGCCAGC
>DASTDQ010000819.1:0-2339 GCA_035710305.1 Vicinamibacterales bacterium
GTGTGCGCGCGCGTGCCGACCGCGATCCTGGGCAACCACGCCTTCGACGCCGTGCTGTCCAAGGACCTGCTCCACCACCTTCCTGACCCTTCGGTGCTCTGGAAAGAGGTCGCGCGGCTCGGCAGCCCCGGCGCCGTCGTCTACGTGATGGATCTCGTGCGGCCGCCGTCCCCGGAAGTCGCGCGGCGAATCGTCGCCACGGCGGCCGGCTCCGAGGATCCGATCCTGCAGGCGGATTTCTACAACTCGCTGTGCGCGGCGTTTACCGTGGACGACGTACGCGGTCAGCTCGCGGACGCGGGACTCGATCTGCGCGTCACACTGGCCGGCGAGCGCCATCTGCTCGCCAGCGGCCTGCTCCGCTGACGCGCCCGACCGATCACTTCACCTTTGCCTTCGCCTTCCTCCGTTCGGCCCAGTACTTCTTCATGCGGTCCGAGACCGCCTTCCGCTCCGCGGCCGTCATCGTCCGCACGCGCGTGCGCGCGTTCTGGATGGCCCTGCGGACGGCGTTGCGCTGTCGCGACAGCGCGAGCTCGGGAAACGTTCGTTCGATTGCGATGACTTCAGCGCGGAGCTGCTTCAGCATGGCTTCGGCGCCGCTTCGGGCGAGTTCGCGGATGCGGTCGGCGCTGAGCCCCTGTGATCCTCGTGGCACTGTCTCCTCCCATGGATTCGGTGGTCGTTCACCTCCAGGCTCAGACGGCCTGGAGCTGCTTCAGGTGGTGAATGTCGTGTCCCGCCATCTGCGCCATGATCCAGTCGACGGTCAGGTCGCCATACTCCGGGTGCGAGAAAGGGCGGCGCAGCTGCTCGGGCGTCAACGTGCGCCACATCAGCAGATTCATGCGGCGCAGCGCGACGTACGCGTCGAGCGCCGTTCTCGCATCGGCGGCGCCGTCAATGGACATCCAGAGGTCCTGCGAGAGCGGCTGCGCGACGTACCCGCGTTCAGCGAGTGCGAACCGGGCGCGGGCACCTAAGGCAAGTTCCATCTGGGCGAGATGGACGAGCACCAGCCGCGCACTCCACTTTCCGGGCGCGTAGCTGCGCTCGAAGCGATCGGCGCTCCAGTGCTCGACCAGTTGGCGGATGCGGTCCGGGGTTTCCGACAGCGCCTGAAGAGGCGGCCGATCGCCCAGGTCCTCGGCGTACGGGTTCGCAACGGCCATACCCGATCAGGGATCGAAAACCGGGCCGCGTCAAGAGTCCGCCTTCGCACGGCGCAATGCGGTGGACAAAGCTGGCCAGCCTCGCGGTGGCAGTCAGGAGACCAGGGTCACGGGAGCACCGCCAGCGCGCGCAGCGGTGCGCCCGTGCCGCCTCCAACTTTCATCGGCAGCGCGATCACCAGCGCCCCCGTCGCAGGCAGACGCTCGAGCGAGGCGAGGTTCTCGAAGGCCGGGATGTCCTCTGCGTAGAGGGCGCGGTGCGACTCGAAGAGCGTCGATTGTCCGTAGTCGATGCTGGCGGTGTCGATGCCGATCGCGCCGATGGGGCGATTGGCGACGATCCAGCGTGCGGCGTCGGGGTGCAGCCCCGGGAAATGCAGCTTGCGCACGCCCTCGGCGCCGCGCTCGGTCGTGCCGAGATACCGCTCCGCGCTGGGCCACCGGCTCGCGAAGCCGGTTCTGATGAGGACGATCGCGCCAGGTGGAATCTGACCGTGCTGCTCCTCGAAGCGCTGGAGGTCCTGGGTCGTCACCTGATAATCCCCGTCGCGTCCGCTCTGCTCCGTCACGTCGATCACCACCGCCGGTCCAATCAGGCGCTCGAACGGAATCTTGTCCACCGTCTGCCGTCCCTCTGCGAAATGGACCGGCGCGTCGATGTGCGTGCCGCCGTGCTCGGACGTGAAGAAGCTGTTCGAGGCGTAGTAGTACCCCGACGGCGTCACGCCCTCGGCATCCCGTCGAAGCTGAAAGCCTTCGGCCGTGGGCCAGTAGATCGTCTGCGCGTCGTAGGTGTGCGACAGATCCACGATGTCGCCCGGCGGAAACTCGACTCTGCGGGACTGCCCCGAACAGGCGGTTGTCAGCACCAGAACCGAGACCAGCGCAGCGGTGCATCTCATGACACGTTGCTCCTCACCGGCCCGCGTGGCGAGCGCAGACGCGCCACCATCCGCCGCAGGCGTACGTAGTGCGTTCCGCGCCAGTAGATGCGCTGGCAGTTCCGGCAGCGGGTGAACGCGCGACACCTGCGGTACACGCGCGGAGGCACCAGACCGGCCACACGCCCACGCGTCACCGGCGCGAGGCGGCCGTTGCAGGTCATGCAACGCGTGAACGGATGCAGCGCACGCGTCAGCTGCAGCGCGTCAACGACCTCCTCGATCT